>NZ_JAMJWC010000003.1 GCF_023554555.1 Sphingobacterium sp. lm-10 | reverse complement strand
ATTTTCATGTTTACCACTCCCTAACTGCCTTATCCACAAGGAGATTTTTTTGAAAGAAAATCAGCTAATGCTTTTCATCCACCTCATCATCGAATAGTATTCGGTAGGCAGGCGTTTCAGTATCTTGGTGCTGACCTGTTTTATTCGCCCAGAAAAAAGCACCTAAAAAGAATACAGCAACCAATGCACTACAACCAATTAGTAAGAAAATGATCCCCATAGGATGTAAATTTTAGAGAAGTTTTCGCCGTTTTCCTAGCCAACGTGTGGTTAGGCTGGTAAAAGAAATAATAGTTACTGTACTTAGCGGCATCAAAATGGCAGCGAACAAGGGCGACATGGTACCCTGCACCGCAAAACTTAAGCCCACGACATTATAAAGGATCGATATACCAAAACTCAAGCGAATCACCCAAACCGCATCCTTTGCAAAATGGAAGAAGTCTGGTAGACGATTAAAGTTAGCACCATCTAGTATGGCATCACATCCTGGAGAGAAGTTGTTGATATCGTCACTCACAGCAATGCCTACGTGTGCTTTTCGCAATGCCCCTGCATCATTAAGTCCATCACCTATCATAGCCACACACCGCCCCTCCTGTTCCCAATCGGAAATTCTTTGTAATTTATCTCCAGGATGCTGATTAAACAGTAAGCTAGCATGATCTGGAAAAAGCAAAGTCATTTCCGAAAGATGTCTTTCATTATCTCCAGATAATAAATGCAATTCGTAGTCTGGCGACAAACGCTGTAAAATAGCCCCTAAATTAGGTCTCCAAGATTGCTCTACCTGAAAAATTCCCCTCACGTCTCCATCAATTTGCACATAAACCACCGTGCCTTCTGCATTAACTTTCGCACCTATATAACGAGCACTTCCTATTTTTAGCAGCAAGCCGCCACACTGGGCTGTGATCCCTTGTCCCGCGATCTCTTCGAATGCATCCACTCCTATATAACTCTTTTTATTTAGGTATTGAACAATCTGACGACTTAGCGGATGCGAAGAATGCCGACATACAGAAGCAAGCGCTATGGCTTCTTCATCGGATAAACTGCCCTCCCACCGCATCCGCGCAGAGGAGGGTGACGAGATGGTGCCGGTTTTATCAAACACCAGGCAATCGATCGCTGCCATTTGTTCTATAGCACTTGCATTCTTGAGGTAAAATCGGTTCTTATCAAAAATGCTTAATGCCGCCGACAACGTAAATGGCGAGCTTAATGCCAAAGCACAAGGACAAGCGATAATCAACACCGCTGTCAGTGCCGCCCAAGCATAATACGTGTTGCCGAGCGACCACCAATATACCCAAGCCGATAAGGCGACTAATACCAAACCGACCGTAAAGTATTTACTGATAAATCCAACAAAAGTGCGGTATTCTTTTGGTTGCGCTTCATCCTGGTCATTGTTCCAAAGTCGAGTCAGGTAACTTTGAGATACCGGTTTCATCACCTCTAGCTCCATCGCCTCCCCCATCTGCCGCCCGCCAGCATAAATCATCTCCCCTAATCCTTTATGAATGATCTTGGATTCTCCGGTAACGAAACTAAAGTCAACGGCGCCTTCTCCTTTCAAGAGGATGGCATCGGCTGGAATAATTTCATTGTGCCGAATCCAGATTCGATCTCCAATCTTTAGTTCTCCTAAAGGTATAGCTCGTTCGTCTCCATGATGCAACACGGTAACTGCAACCGGAAAATACGAACGATAATCCCGCTCGAAAGACAAGTGGTGATAGGTACGTTGTTGCACCCAACGACCAATCAGAATAAAGAACACCAAACTACATAAGGTGTCGGCAAACCCCGGACCGGTGTGGAGCAATACTTCGACTGCGGTACGTAGAAAAAGCACTAAAATCCCTAAAGCCAAGGGAACGTCCAAATTCAAACGCGCTTGTTTTAAACTGTGCCAGGCGGAGGTAAAATAGCCGGATGCGCTGTACAAAAATACCGGTAATGCTAATAGTAGATTGAGGTAGCCAAAGTAATGCGAATAGGTTTTTTCGAAAGAAGACATTCCAAAATAATCCGGAAAGCTCAGCATCATGGAGTTGCCAAAGCAAAAACCTGCTACCGCTATTCTTGCAATCAAATCTCGTTGATCCACCTTTTTATTTTCCTGCACCACATCTTGCAACGTGATTTTGGGTTCATATCCTATCGAAATGAGCAATACGACTAACTCACGTAAGCTGATGATTGCGTGATCGAAAACGATACTAACCTGCTTTTTCATAAAATCAACCTGTCCGCGAGAGACACCTTTATGAATACGATAAAGGTGCTCTAAGAGCCAAATACAGGAACTACAATGGATCGCTGGAATGTAGAAAGTAATTATGGATCGCTGCTCATCCATATAATCTAGCAGCTGTGCGACAATCTTTGGCTCATCAAGATAAGTCAAATCAGTAGCTGGAGTACTACGTTGAGATTTTCCGGGGAATGCGTTGTACTTATAATAACTATCCATCCCATTCTCATGCATAATTTGATAGACTGTCTGACAGCCCAGACAACAAAATTGTCGACCTGCTAATCCGTATGGAACCGGGCCAATGCTATCTCCACAATGATAGCATGCTTGGTCGATGTGTATTTCAGAAGACATGGAGAGTACGTTTTTTTAACAACCTAGACCGCTTGACTAAATCGAACGGACGATGCCTCTGTTTCCTCATGATGAAGGTATTCGTCAAAAGCAGTGCAAACATTTCGGATAAATGCTTTACCCTTCGGCGTAGCTGTCACTACATCTCCTTTTATACGCACCAGCCCATCGGCTCTTAAGGGCAAGAGACGTTTGTGGATTTTATCGTTCTTGTACACGTCGTTTTTATCTAATATAGCCTTTTCGCGGCACATCATTTCTAAGATATAACGACGCGATTGCTCATCGTCTGTAGATAATAAGTGTCCACGCATTATGGGCAACTCCTCCTTATTTAATAGACGGTAATATTCTTCCACGGTTTTCACGTTCTGGGCATAAGCCGACCAGGCATCGCTAATGGAAGATACGCCCAAACCTATTAATAGTGGGGTATAATTGTCTGTGTAACCCATAAAATTACGGTGCAGTTTACCATTTTCTGCGGCTAATAGCAATGAATCTCCCGGTAAGGCATAGTGGTCCATCCCCACTTCCTTATATCCTGCTTTTACGATCATGGCCTTACCCAATTTATACAAATCCATTTTCTCTTTGCCTACCGGCAAATCTTGTTCGGTAAAATATCTTTGGCCGGGCTTGATCCAGGGCACATGTGCGTAGCTATAGAAAGAAATTCGTTCTGGCTTCATGGATAGCGCAACCATTAACGTGTCGAATACAGAATGTAACGTCTGCAAGGGCAAACCATAGATCAAATCAAAATTGATCGATGTATATCCAATGGAACGGGCTTGGTCCATCACGCCTCGAACATCTTCTATGGTCTGTTTACGATTGATAACACGCTGCACGTCGGGATTAAAATCTTGAATACCCAAACTTAGACGACGAAACCCTACCTCATATAACATGGAAAGATGCGCTGCAGACGTATTCGCAGGATGTGCTTCAAACGAGAAGGACGGATTCTCATCTAACGTGTTGCCTTCTAGCACCGCAGCAATAAGCTGCCGCAAGTTTTCTGGCGCAAAAAAAGTAGGCGTACCGCCGCCGAGATGTATTTCCTTAATATGTAACGCTTGATTACCAAGAATTGAACGATACAGTCGCCATTCTTGAATCAACGCGTTAATATATGGCTCCTCTACTTGGTGATTTTTGGTAATACGGGTATTGCAGCCACAATACGTGCATAAACTTTCACAAAACGGAAGATGAATGTAGATACTGATGCCTTGCGTTGGGTCACGGTAAAAATTTTTCTTCAACTGACCAATCCACCCCTGTGTGCTAAAACCGGCCTCATTCCAACAAGGTACGGTGGGGTAGCTGGTATATCGTGGTGTGCTAACGTTATATTTATCGATGAGCTGATTTAGATTATTGGGCATCGGTTAGTCCTCCTTTCTGTATTTCATCATGGCTTTTTTTCGCGCAATCCATGCGGCATTGGCATGCTTTTCCGGCGCAACCGCCAGCCATCCAATTACTCAAATTTTGTACGACCTGAGCTGCTATACCATCAGGGGTTTGATTAGCAAAAGGGGTATTAGCCACATGCATTTTGAGTATGCCTGCCGCAAGGAGATCAATATGGGTTGTGGAGGTACTACGCGTAATAATACTTCTCACGCCAAGGGAGTAAAGGTTTTCCAATGATTGTCGATCCAGCACATCCCGATCAGAGATAACAATTACTTCCTTACCTTCCACAAAATGCATGGTATCTGTAGTCAATGGATTGGAAATGAACGTAAAATCGTGGACTTTTGAATTGGCTTTGGTGAGCAGCTCTTTCTCCTGCTCCAATATACTGTAGGCAATAACTCTCATATCTTTGTTCGGTATATTTAGATGATAAACAACTACGAACAAAGATACCGGACAAGAAGAGGTGCGCTGATGCAGTACGTCAGCAAAAAATATGATCTTCGTCACCTATTGGTGACCTAAAAAATCGCTATTGTTTTATACGTTGAAGTTGCCGCACTGATGTGATGACAATAGCATTGCCGTCTTTGCTGATTAATTTTTCGTCTTTGAAGTCGGCCAGCATTCTACTAATCGTTTCGTTGGCCGTACCGGCCAATGCGGCGAGATCCTCACGAGAGATACGGATGATACATTGATCCTGCTGAGGAGCCGTTTTTTCGGCAACCTCAATCAATGCGTTGGCTACGCGCTTGCGCACAGTATCATAAGCGAAGCCCAACATCTGCTTCTCCTTAAGTTGTACATTCCCAGAAAGCATCCGGATAACCTGCGCCGCTAAAGCAGGCTTTCTGTACATCATTTCAAAAAAAGCCTCTTTGGGAAGAAGCGCCACTTCGACATCTTCTAAAGCAACCGCATTGTCGCTATAGACCGTATTGAGCAAGGGAGATTCGTAGCCAAAAAGTTGCTGCTCCGTAAGGATAGCTGTAGAAAGCTCCCTACCATCAACATAGCTCAGGAAGGTGCGTACTTTACCTTTTAGCACATAATAGATAAAGTAAGGTATATCGCCCACTTCATAAAGCATTTGCTTTTTCTTTACGCGCTTAATACGTGCTTCTCCTACCATCTGATCCAATAGAAGTTCTTGTGCAAAATCATCCTTTTGCTCCGCAACGACCTTATCCGAGAATTGCGCTCTCTTTTTCAACCGAACATCGATTGCATTAAGCAATTCAACATCGTCAAAAGGCTTGGTCAGGTAATCATCTGCCCCCATTTCCATCGCCTTACGGATATCAGCGCGTTCCGTCCTCGCCGTAAGGAAGATGAAAGGAATGTTTTTAGTGGCGGGATATTTCCCCAACATATACAATACACCATAACCATCTAGCTCTGGCATCATGATATCGCATAAAATGAGATCGGGCACCTGTGCCAATGCCAGATCCACTCCTTCCCGACCATGAGCTGCAGTCAGGACATGATAATGACCCGTAAGCTCTAAAATTTCGGCAGTGCTTTCTCGAATCTCCACATGATCTTCAATGATTAGTACCTTCTTATTTGCTGTCATGTTATGTATTGTTTTCGGAAAAGGTCATGCTAAAGGATGCGCCGTGATGTAATTTTGACCAATACATTAGCGTGCCATCCATCAATTCTACATATCGTTTTACGATGTTAAGACCCAAGCCTGTGCCGGGAATGCTGCCGGTATTGTGTGCTCGGAAAAAGGGTTCAAATAAGCTTTGCTGCTCTTCCTGCGGAATACCAATACCGTTGTCTTTGACCGTGACGACGCATTGATGTGCATTGATTTCGGTAGAAAATTCAATGTACGTATCTTCTCCCGAATACTTAATGGCATTGGAAATTAGGTTGATAATACTGTTCTTTAGCAGATGAGGGTCTAATGGAAAGGAGCCTTCCGAACCGGTGTGCTGGTAAACAATCAACTGGTTCTTTTTACAGATCAACTGCATTTCCTCTGTAATTTCCTCTGCCAACTGCACCAGATTGACGAGACGCTTCTCCACACGCACCACACCTGCCTCCAGCTTCTCCAGCGATAGAAAATCGTTCAAAATGGTATTGAGCAATTGAACAGAGCCTTTTATACGGGTAGTGTGTTTGGCTACGGCTTCGTAATCTGGCTTTTGCATGTATTTGTCGATCAGCGAAGCCGAAAGCTGTACTGAACTTAAGGGCGTACGAAATTCATGAGAAGCCATGGAAACAAAACGAGACTTGAGCTGATTGAGTTCCTTTTCCTTCTCCAGCGACATACTCACCTCCTGCTTTGCCTCCTCCAATTGGGAAACCAAGCTGATCAGATCTTTGGTACGATCGCGCACTTTCTCTTCCAACCCCATGACATGTTGCCGCAATTGATCTTCGGCAGCTTTCTCTCGCGAAAGGTCATGGATAAAACCTGTAAATATTTTACGATTCTTATAAAATACTTCATTCACCGCCAGGCGAAAAGGAAATGTAGTACCATCCTTCCTTCTGCCCAACACCTCTCTTCCTATGCCGATAATCTTGCCGTGGCCTGTACGTTCATAATTTTGTATGTAGGAATCGTGCTTTCCACGATCGGGTTCTGGCATCAGCATCCTAATATTCTGTCCTACTACTTCTTCTGTGCGATAGCCAAATAGGGCTAATGCAGCAGGATTGATCGATTCGACCAGTCCACGGCTATCGATGGTAATAATACCATCAATAGCGTTTATGATGATCGCTTCTAATAGTTTTGCGTTATCCACAGCAAAGATTACTTCACTAGTTTTTTATACTTAATACGCTGCGGCGCCACATCGCCTAAGCGCTTCTTCCGATTTTCCTCATACTCGGTGTAGTTACCTTCGAAGAAGTACACCTGAGAATCGCCTTCGAATGCCAAAATATGCGTACAGATCCGATCCAGAAACCAACGGTCGTGAGAGATGACGACAGCACAACCACCAAAATTCTCCAAACCTTCTTCTAATGCACGCAATGTATTCACATCGATATCATTTGTAGGCTCATCCAGCAATAGTACATTGGATCCTTTTTTCAAGGTAATGGCCAAATGTACGCGGTTACGCTCTCCTCCAGATAGTACCCCCACTTTCTTCTGCTGATCTGCACCATTGAAGTTGAACTTAGACACATATGCTCTGGAGTTAACGGCTTTGTTTCCAAGGTTGATGTTTTCATTGCCATCGGTAATGTTTTCCCAAACTGATTTTTCGGCATCCAGATCATGATGCATCTGATCTACATAGCCCAAGGCAACGGTTTCACCGACTTTGAACGTACCAGTATCCGGCTGCTCCTGTCCGGTGATCAGACGGAAAAGCGTTGTCTTACCAGCGCCATTCGGCCCAATAATTCCCACGATTCCTGCAGGTGGAAGAGAAAAACTAAGATTCTCAAATAAAATACGATCGCCATAGGCTTTTGAAATCTGATCGGCCTCGATGACGACATTACCCAATCGCGGCCCCGGCGGAATAAATAACTCTAATTTTGCTTCCCGATCCTGTGTCTCTTCAGAGGCTAGTTTTTCATAATTATGCAAACGTGCTTTAGATTTAGCGTGTCTGGCCTTTGGAGCCATACGTACCCATTCCAGCTCACGCTCTAATGTTTTCTGGCGTTTGGTCTCCTGCTTTTCTTCCTGTGCCAAACGTTTAGCTTTCTGATCTAACCAAGACGAGTAATTACCTTTCCACGGAATACCTTCTCCTCGATCCAATTCCAATATCCAGCCTGCTACATTATCCAAGAAATACCGATCGTGGGTAACCGCAATGACCGTACCTTGATACTGTTTTAAATGTTGCTCTAACCAGTCAATAGATTCTGCATCCAAGTGGTTGGTGGGCTCATCGAGCAATAAAACATCTGGCTCTTGCAGTAATAAACGACAAAGTGCCACTCGGCGGCGTTCACCTCCTGACAAATTGGCAATTACTGCTTCAGGGTCAGGACAACGTAGCGCATCCATCGCGCGTTCTAATTTACTGTCCAATTCCCATGCATTGCTCGCATCGATTTTATCTTGCAGCACCCCTTGGCGCTCCAACAATTTATCCATCTCATCGGCATTCTCATAGACCTCTGGAAGACCAAATTTTTCATTAATTTCTTCGTACTCTGCCAAGACCGCTACCGTCTCTGCAACACCCTCCTCCACGATCTGGCGCACGGTCTTTTCCAGATCTAACTGTGGCTCTTGCTCCAAATAACCTACAGAATAACCGGGCGAAAAAACCACCTCACCTTGTATGGATTTGTCCAATCCGGCGATGATTTTTAATAGGGATGATTTCCCAGAACCATTCAATCCGATCACCCCGATTTTGGCTCCATAAAAAAAGGATAAATAGATATTTTTGAGTACTTGCTTGGATGGCGGATAGATCTTGGAGACCCCTGCCATCGAGAAGATTATTTTTTCGTCTGACATAGCAAAATAGTAACTTATTTCAGACAAATATAGCGATTTGAAGTCAATTACTGCCATTTTGATCCCTTCGGGTCGGTGGCGCGATTGTTGATAAATTTATTGAAACATTAACGTAAGGGTTATTTGTTATTTTACTTACATTTACGATAGTACAAAATTAGAAAGGTTTATAGATGGAAGCTAAATTTTCACCACGAGTAAAGGATGTGATCTCGTATAGTCGGGAGGAAGCCCTGCGTCTTCGTCATGACTATATCGGCACGGAGCATCTTTTGTTGGGATTGATACGTGAGGGGGATGGTGTAGCAATTCATGTTTTGAAAAACATTGGATTGGACATGGCCGCCGTGCGTGAATCCATTGAAGAAGCTGTTAAAGGTTCTTCAATGTCCCGCACTCCCATTAGCAGTGTACCGCTAACAAAGCAGGCAGAAAAAGTTCTTAAAGTCACTTATTTGGAAGCTAAAATCTTCAAGAGCGACATTATTGGAACAGAACATTTACTGTTGGCTATATTGCGCGATGAAGACAATATTGCCTCACAGATATTAAATAAACATCAGGTTACGTATGAGCTGTTCAAAAATGAGCTTGCCCAGAATAAACCTGATGTGACGAGCGAAGCGGCAGGTACGCCTCCCGGAGATGATGATTTCGCGGAAGACGATGCACAATTCGCGCAGCCGAAGAAGGTTTCCGACATTAAGTCTAAGACTCCTGTGCTGGACAATTTCGGACGTGACCTAACCAAGGCTGCGGAAGAAGGCAGGTTAGATCCTATTGTTGGTCGGGAAAAGGAGATCGAGCGCGTATCTCAAATCTTATCCCGCCGTAAAAAGAACAACCCTATTCTAATCGGCGAGCCCGGTGTAGGTAAATCGGCCATTGCAGAAGGTCTAGCACTTCGCATCGTACAACGTAAGGTATCACGTGTGCTCTTCAACAAGCGCGTGGTAACGCTTGATCTCGCTTCTTTAGTAGCGGGCACGAAATACCGTGGCCAATTTGAAGAACGCATGAAGGCGGTGATGAACGAATTGGAAAAATCGCCGGATGTTATCCTATTTATTGACGAGATCCACACCATTGTCGGCGCTGGCGGAGCTTCTGGTTCACTAGATGCTTCTAACATGTTTAAGCCTGCACTTGCACGTGGAGAGATCCAATGTATCGGTGCCACCACGCTAGATGAGTATCGTCAATACATTGAGAAGGATGGCGCCTTAGACCGACGTTTCCAAAAAGTGACAGTCGAACCGGCAAGCCATGACGAGACGATCGAAATCTTGAACCGTATTAAAGACAAATATGAAGAACATCACAATGTGGTCTATACGGATGAAGCGATTAATGCCTGTGTGTCTTTGACTACACGCTACATCACCGATCGCTTCTTACCGGATAAGGCTATTGATGCGCTGGATGAGGCGGGATCGCGTGTGCACTTGACGAACATCCATGTACCTCAAACCATCATTGACATCGAAGAGAAGATCGAGGAGGTCAAGGTAGAGAAGAATAAAGTCGTACGCAGTCAGAAATACGAAGAAGCTGCGAAGTTGAGAGATACAGAGAAAAAGCTGATCGAAGAGCTGGAACGCGAAAAAGCTGCTTGGGAAGAAGAAACGAAAACCACGCGCCACACCGTAACGGAAGATAATGTAGCGGAGGTGGTCGCGATGATGACGGGCATTCCTGTACAGCGCGTCAGCCAGACGGACAGCCAGAAGCTACTCAATATGGGCGAGTCGATGAAAGGCCGTATTATTGGGCAAGACGAAGCGGTACAAAAATTAGTTAAAGCTATTCAACGTACACGTGCAGGGTTGAAAGATCCAAAGAAACCAATCGGTTCATTTGTATTTCTAGGTCCTACAGGTGTCGGTAAAACGGAATTAGCCAAGGAATTGGCGCGTTTCATGTTTGACACCGAGGATGCCTTAATTCAGGTGGACATGAGTGAATACATGGAGAAATTTGCCGTATCCAGATTAGTGGGTGCGCCTCCAGGATATGTTGGGTACGAAGAAGGTGGTCAATTAACAGAGAAAGTACGTCGTAAGCCTTATGCTGTGGTGCTATTGGATGAGATTGAGAAAGCACACCCGGATGTATTCAACCTCCTATTGCAGGTATTGGATGAAGGTCAGCTCACGGATAGTTTAGGTCGGAAAGTCGATTTCAGAAATACGATTATCATCATGACTTCCAATATTGGCGCACGGCAGTTGAAGGAATTTGGACAGGGTGTTGGTTTTACCACCTCTGCAAAAGAAAACCAAGCAGACTCACACTCTCGTGGCGTTATTGAGACCGCTTTGAAAAGAGCTTTTGCACCGGAGTTCCTGAATAGAATTGACGATGTGATCGTGTTCAACTCATTATTGAAAGAGCATATTTTTAAAATCATTGATATCGAGTTACGTTCGTTGTTTGGAAGAATATCCGACTTGGGCCATACCATTGAATTGTCTGAAGATGCTAAAAATTACATAGCAGAAAAAGGATATGATTCTAACTTTGGTGCCAGACCGTTGAAACGAGCGATTCAAAAGCACTTGGAGGACCCAATTGCGGAAGAAATCCTGAGGGATAATTTGAAAAGCGGCGAAACCATCTTGGTGGAGTTTGATAAAGAGAAATCGGAAATCGTGGTTTCAGCAAAAGCATCTTCCACCAAAGAAGATGATGATGTAAAATCCGATAAGCCGGATAAGAAAAAATAATCTATTTTGCCACAAAAAAGGAGCGCTGATGATAGCGCTCCTTTTTTGTGGCAAAATTTTTGTTAGAAGAGGTTAAACCCTGAATACTTCTTGTAAGTCTTATACAGAAATACAACACCTATAAAGAGATAACATAGCAATACATTTAAAAACAAATAACTAAACATGAAAAGAATTTTATTAGCCTTAGTGATAGCATCTGCTACTATGCTGTCCTTCAACTCCTGCACAAAAGAGTATATTACAAACAACGAATCTTTGCCTGGTTTAAGCTTCTACAAAGATCTTCTTGGTGGCTCTGCTTGGAGACCAGTTAGTGGACGTCCTAACGAATTCGAACAAACAATTGCTCTTCCAGAATTGGATCAGGTAGCTTTTGAGGACGGTCATGTAAGTGTATCTATAGGTACTAGAACTAGTAATGGGATTGATGAGTTTTTTAATATTCCCGGAACAGTCGATGGTCGCACCTACGATGTTCGGTACGCGGTAGGCCGTGTTACTTTTACGGTATTTACTAATGGATCTGTCCCAGCAACACAAGTTGCAAAAATCGTGTTAACTGATGCTTCAGTAGGTAACTAATTTTTAAAAAAACCTGCAATAAGTATGTTGCTAAACAAATAAAATTGTTGCATATAGCAGTAATAGATGATAATCTATCAACTGTTTAACGATATTAATAGCCTTACGTTTGATCATAAACGTAAGGCTAATTTTTATTATAAAATTTAACCCACTGTCATTTCGCGACCGGATTACATCTCAGTCTTCAGGCGAATTTTAGATCTTAAACTATTTCAAAGATAACGACCGGATAGAGGAATCAACGATTTGGATTTTAAGGAGAAGGATAACTTTGTTTGAATAATCTTCACCTGACAATAACATCTCCACCTTCTTCATCTATAAATCCGGCCGGAATATTTAAGTAAGGATACTTAACTTCAGTAACGGAAGAAAATTCTATGAAATCAGATGTTGTAAACTTTATTTCGCCACTAATTTTAATGAATTCCGTGCTATTTTTATTTTTTCCAAACGCCTCCACTTCAGCGTTAAAGTTTAATCCCCCAGCTGTCTATTCAGGTAGATTCGTTCTACTTAATTGTACAAAAGTAAGGTAACTCGACGGACCGGTACGTTTTAATGTTAACGTCCTCGTTGATGCGTTCCAAACACTGGGTGAGAAATTGAATTGAATTGGCTGTATCGGCTGACCATTTACGTATGCACATGTGAAGGAAAGCCATATAATGGTTAAATAAAATTTAAAATTCATACCCCTGCTTTTTTATGGTTTCAATATCTTCAATATAATCTATTGGATCCAGCAAAGCCGCAAAATCAATATGTCTAAAAACCTTCAAAACCTCATCGTAGACTAATTTTTCAATTGGAATGCCTAGCAGTCGGGACAATCCTCTTTTTAAAAAATCGACTTCGTAGATTTTACCGTTTAGTTCCAATGTTTGTTCGTGGAGGATTTCAGGGTCATATCTTTCCTCTTTTTCACATGCCGTAAATGAAATGCATCCCAACACAATCAACAAAATTACAATTTTATTCATTTTATTACTTTTTAAATTAATAATATCCAAAAATACTAAATAATTTTCTTAATATTATCAAATAAATTAATTAAAAAAAACAATATCAAATATTAGCGACTCATTTTGTAAACTATAAGTTATCTATTAATATCCATAGCAGCTATCTCCAATTTTATAATGAACCTACTTCACCGTATTTTTCAACTATTTATAAATAGAGCACACGAATTTTAGAGTTATTCTGCTACTGTTAAGAAGCTGAAAACGGAGGTGTATTATTTAACTACAATATTTATCATTCCAGAACTTTAGACCCAATAATACTAGATTAGTGTTAATAAATAGATATATAACAGCATTTATTAGGGTGAACCTTCATTCTTTAATAAGATTATTAATACAAAGCTGCAACGCAAATACAAGATCTTCGGTGTCACAGCACATAGCTAATAGATTGATAAGTTTACACTTATGAGCAGATACGCGAATGTTATTTTATTTTAAGGAAATTCGCGACGATAAAAGCTCTTGAGGTAACTTCAAGAATCTTAACACCAAAAGAGTTGCTAAGACCAAAAATATATTCATAACAACTTACATGTACTAATACGTAACAAATTTTAGCTATTTTGCAAGAGAAGAATGTTATACCAAGACCACATTATTTATGAACACAATTAATTTTGAAACTGCCACCTTCAAGGAATTTGAAAACATTCCAAACCTTGATCTAGCCGCTACTGCAAAGATTTTCAAAGATTTTACAGACTATATGGAGACTAATGAGCAGATGAATTTCCGCTTTATTACCCAAGGATCCGGACCGGTGGTAACTGTAACCTCACCTTTTTTAAAAGAGCCGACTTCCTGTGTTAGTCTTGTATCCAATGATTATCTGAATTTTACACAGCATCCAAAAATAAAACAGGCCGCTATCGATGGCATCACGAAGTACGGCACAGGTGCTGGTGCATCACCATTGATCGGTGGGCATCATGAGTATCATGTGATGCTGGAGAATAAACTTTCTTCTTTTTTCGGAAAACCCTTAGGTAGCAGTATCGTCTTTACTACGGGATACACAACCAACAGTTCAACATTATTAGCACTATTAAAACCGGAAGATTGTGCGATAGTAGATATGGAAGTACACGCTAGTGTTTATGAGGGGCTCCTAAATACAACGACCAAACGGTTTCCACATAACAGTATGGTACATTTAGAACGTGCATTAGCAGAAGCCAAACAAACGCACCGTACGCGCCTCGTCATTATTGATGGTGTATATTCACAGAATGGAGACTTAGCTAAATTAGATGAGATCAAGGCCTTGGTAAAATCTTATGGCGCATACTTAATGGTGGATGACGCACACGGTATTGGTGTATTAGGCAAGACAGGACGCGGGGCGATTGAAGTTTTCGATGCTTTGCAGGATGTAGACATCATTTCAGGCACATTGAGCAAAGCTTTCGGTCATATTGGTGGATTTATAATTGCATCATCAGATATAATTAATTATTTGCGTTACCAGTCAAGGCAGCAAGTATTTTCATCTACATCAACCCCAGCTACTTATGGTTTACTGAAGGCAATCGATTTGATAGATGAAGAACCACACTGGCGTGCGCAACTATCCGACAACGTGACTTACTTCCGAAATGGACTACAAACCTTGGGGGTAGATATTGGCGATACCGCATCACCAATCATTCCGATCAAGATTGGAGATCCACATCGCACCGCTACTATCGCTAAATTACTGCTAAACGCAGGGGTGTATGCCAACTGCATTGTTTATCCCGGCGTAGCGAAAAAAGACGCTAGAATTCGCACAAGCTTGATGGCGACACATACAAAAGCACATCTGGATCATACTTTAAATGCTTTAGAAGACATAGGAAAGAAAATTAGCTTAAAAAAATTACGCTAAATGATTTTCTTTCTTTCCTATTACGGATATAAATAACTAGTTTTGAATAGGTAGATAAGTAATAATGGCTAAACAACAAAGAAAAACTTACCGCGGCGTAAAAAACGATAAAGAGCGGACAATGGGAAAGCTCGTCATGGCTGTCGGGTCAGTTCTAGAAGAAAAAGGCTATACCGGATTGACCATCGCTAATATCTCTAGAAGAGCTGGCGTGGATCGTAAACTCGTAACCCTGTATTTTGGATCGGTTGAGAACCTCGTAGAAACGTATATCAAAGACAAAGATTACTGGGTAGCCGCTACTGTAGGTGCCATGGAATACTTTGGACAGTCTCCTAAAGAGGGATCCAAGGGTTTTCTCGAGTCTTTGCTGACGAATCAAATGAAGGAGTTTGCGAAAAATCAGGAGATGCAAAAAGTAGTTTTATGGCAGATCAGTGAAAAAAGTGACATCATGTCTAAAGTTACGCAAGAGCGAGAAAAAATGAGCGCTTTGTTCTTTGCTTTTGCAGATCGAGAAATCGGGCCTGATAAATTAGATCTTCGAGCAATCTCCAGTATACTGGTTGCCGGGATATATTATCTGGTACTACACTCTAAAAATACAGATAGCCTATTTTGTGAGATTGATTTAACAACGGAGGATGGTATGAAGCGTATTGAAGACGCCGTTAAACTAATCCTTAAATGGACGTACGACAGTGTAGACATCACGCCGCCAACAGCATAGATATTTATATTTATCTAAAATTTAAAGTCAGATAAATTACGACACGTTCTTATCCATAAAAAAGGGTTGACTACTATTCGCAGTCAACCCTTTTTTATGGATAAGTCCCCTCTATTGTTTACTTAGGTAACACAGTTGTCAGAAATTCTTGATCTGAAGGTGATACGGCAGATCTAAAACGATGTACCAACTGACCATTTGGATTAATAACGAACTTTTCAAAGTTCCATTTAATATCACCAGTAAAATCTGAATTCGGAGCAGACGTCAGGTATTTAAACAATGGTGTTGCTTTGTCCCCTTTTACATCAACCTTTTCCGACAAAATAAAGGTAACTCCATAGTTTTCTTCGCAAAAGGCTTGAATGTCTTCATTTTCATCCAATTCCTGCCCGCCAAAGTTATCCGAAGGGAAGCCAATAATAACTAATTGATCACCATGCTGCTCATGCAGAGCCTGTAAATCTTTGTATTGTTTAGTAAACCCACATTTAGAGGCTGTATTTACCAACACTAATGTCTTACCTTTGAAATCAGAAAGTTTAACTTCCTTACCGTCAATAGTCTTTATGCTATAATCGTACACACTGGACGACGGAATAAGCATCGTAAAAATCAATAACATCTGTAACATATTGTTTGTATTTTTAAAATTAGTTAATCAAATTCAGTACCAAGATTGGCCGCGGCGGTGGAGTTCTCCATCTCCCTACGTATCACAAATTCAAAAAGTGGCTTGATCGGACTTTTGAGTATCCGTCCTACCTTTACGCCATGTAATTCACACACATCACGCAGTTGAAGATCGAAATGGAAGGCTACTCGTCCGACAAAATTGCATTCATGATCCCAGTAGTTTGGATAGGTCATAATATGCGTACGAACGAACTCATCAAAGCCGTTTCGCAGTAAAGTATCTATGTAGGAATTCAATCTATTTTCGTCCATAAAGGGCACAAAGGACGCTAGATAAGCATTTGGTCGGTCTTTTTGGTAAACGTTTTTGACCACAACTTCTTTGGTGACATGGTATTGCTCCTCAAATAGCTTAGCCACATCACGCGGCATGTTTCCATACAAAAAATCCAAAATTAGTTGCTTACCAAACCAAGCACCCGAACCTTCATCACCCAACACGTAACCATTACCATGCAGACTGGGAGATAAATAGTCACCGTCGAAGAAACTCATGTCTGATCCGGTACCAATATTACACACAATACCTTCTTGTGTGCCCAACGTAGCATAAGCTGTGCCCATCAATTCGGTTTCTACGGAAATAAAGGCATCTGGAAATATCTCTGAGAGTGCATTAGAAACAATTTCGCGTCGATCCGGCGTGGAACAACCTGCACCAAAAAAATAGACTTCGTGCACTTCTGAGATGTACGGAATAATTTCGGGCACCTCGCCAAGCACACGAGCAATCTCTTTCTCACTTACAAAATAGGGATTCAATCCTTTTGTTCGAAAAGACAACGGATTGCTATCTGGAAGATGCAACATCCATTCTGAACTCGACGAACCACTATCTGCTACTAAAATCATACGTTATTATTGGTATCCACTTCCTCAAATATACTACTTTTCTAAGCAATTTGCTTTTGCAGCTTGTAAAGCAACCTCAATGATCTGGCTGTAAAAAGAGGTCTCAGTCATTCCAAAAGCACGCACTTGTTGCGGAATAAAACTTTGTGCTGTTTGCCCTGGTGTTGTATTGATTTCAATAAAATAGAAGTTCTCGGTTTGCGTCTGTAGGAAGAAGTCGACCCGCACCATTCCGCGACAATTCAATTTGCGATAGACCTCCCGAATGATCTGGGCACTGAGCACATTTTGCTCTTCTGTAAGATCTGCGGGAGTGATTTCTTCGGTCAACCCAGGAATATATTTGGCTTCGTAATCAAAGAATTCCCGGGTAGTGATTACCTCGGTAGCGGGGAGCACAACTAAATCCCCCTGTTCATTACGAAAGATACCCCGCGAAAACTCGCGACCCTCGATAAATTCTTCTACTAATACCTGCTGCCCGGTATGAGCCGCATCGTAGGCCTTAGCAATGGCCGCATCGAGTTCTTCGAGGGTTTTAACTTTCGTCATACCAATGCTGCTGCCTCCTGCATTTGGTTTTACAAAAAATGGCAACGATAATTTCTCTTTCACTTGCTGTGCCGCCGTTTGGCGATCTCCAGCAAAAAGAAGTACTGAATCGGCCAAGTGCATCGCTGGAATACCGGATAAAACGGCCTTCGTATAGCCTTTATTCATGGTTAATGCAGAAGTGAGGGCATCACAACTGGTGTAGGGCAGGCCGATCATGTCAAAATAGCCTTGTAAGCGCCCGTCTTCACCTGGGCTACCATGCAAAACGATAAAAGCGACATCAAACGTGATAATATGTTCTTCTACAGTAATAGAGAAATTATGCCTATTTACATCCACCTTCATTCCAGATTCCGAAACATAAAACCATTGGTCTCGCATGATGGATATCGGATATACCTCGTATCGTTCAGCATCTAATTTGGAATGTACAAATGCCGAGCTTTTAAAAGAAACCTCCGCCTCCTCTGTATATCCGCCTGTAATAAGTGCAACTTTTGTCTTCATTGTATTGATGGTATGATTAGGATATTGTCCAAAGACAAATATAAATACTTTATCGTGTACCCTACATCATAATTATTCTCACCATCTATAGAAAACAATTACACAACCATCACCTAAGTTGGCATGGCTAGAAACAATTAATTAACCTAATACTTACAAATACATAACATAAAGAAATGACACTTGATATGAAATAAATAATAATTTTGAAGAAATATATAATCTAATAATGAAAAAATATTATTTATTAATAGTATCTGTATCGCTATTTTTAGTTTCTTGCGTCAAGGATCGTATTCTACCCTCTTTGGAGACCTTGTATCAACAACCGGGGTTACCCGTATTAGAAAACCGATCTATTATCCATTATTGGAATTTTAATGATGAAGCGCTACTCAGGCCAACACAGACTATCGGCAATGCCTCAATCAGTTACACGGCTGGCAGCGGTATAGCTGATGCAGTTTCGCCGGGAACAACGTTGAATGCGAGAAGAAGTGATCCCGCTGGTGGCGCACTTCGCTTACGAAATCCTGCAGGCGTTTTAACACTTGATCTCCCCACCAGTAATTATAGAGACATCATCTTTTCATTCGATGTACAACGCACGAGCAACGGCCCACAGCTGAATACGATTGCTTACAGCATTGACGGCACAACATTTACATCTGCTAATCTAACACCTAACATGAATCAGGTAGATTTGGATTGGCAAACGTTTTCTTACAATTTATCCCATATCGAAGGGGCGAATAATAATTCGAATTTTAAAATTCGTATCGCCTTTGATATTGGCAATACAGGTGATTCTGGAAATAACAGATATGATAATATCACCTTAGATGGTACTATCATCGACCTCAATTTTGGAATTCCTGAGTTGGTACATTATTGGGATTTTAATACATCTACCTCTTCTACCCCGGCTGTCACCCCTACTATGACGAGAGGCGGCGCTTCCTTGCTATATAATGGGACATGGGACAGCTATAACATAGGTACTCTGATTAATGCGCGCGAAGACAGTGGAGCCGGATGGGCGCTAAGGCTTCGTAATCCAGCCGGTGCATTCACCCTAACGGTTCCGACCACCGGTTATAAAGACATTAAATTCTCCATGGCGGTACAGCGCACCAACAATGGCGCTGCGACTAATACCGTTACATATACGATAGACGGAACTAATTATATTTCCACCGGTATTTCTTCCAACAGTTATACTCCCGAAAACGAACCTTTGTATGGGTTAGTGACCTTTGATTTTTCGAATATCTCAGGAATAGAAAACAACCCGAATTTTAAAATTCGGGTTGTTTTCTCCAATGGAAGCACGGGCAGTTCGGGCAATAACAGATTTGACAACATCCTCGTAGAGGGGGTGCGTTTATGAAAGCTATATTAGCCGTGTCTGTACTGCTGCTTTCTTCGGCATTTTTTCGGGTGCCTATCAAAAAGCAGATGCGTTACCACAGCAAAATTGTGCTGAAAATTCCAGAACCATCGGACATTTGCTTTTCATCAGACAGCCTATCATTGTATATCGTAAGCGATCAAGGATCTCTTTACCAAACTGATCTTAAAGGAAATATTCTTAGAAAATCTGACGTAGCGGGGACGGATTTTGAAGGTGTTCATGCCGATGAAGAATTCGTCTATATAGCCGATGAAAGCGCGCGTCGGGTTTTGAAGCTGGATAATAAAACCTTAAAACAGGTTGCTGTGTACGATGTGCCCTACAGCGGCGCAAGAAACTCTGGAATAGAAAGCTTAACCTTTAACCAAGCCAGAGGAACTTTCATCATGATTACTGAAAAGAATCCCATCCTGATTTTTGAGCTCGATAAAGATTTTAGAAAAGTAAATCTACACCGGTTTACTTCGGCCAGAGATATCTCCGCAGCCACCTATCACGATGGTCATCTTTGGTTATTGAGTGATGAAGACAGAGCAGTCTTTAAATTAGATCCCTATAGTTTCGACGTATTGCAAACTATCCGCATCAATATCATTAATCCAGAAGGAATCGCCTTTGATCGCGATGGTCAAATGGTCATCTGTAGCGACGACCGTAGAACCCTATATTTTTTTAGCAAGCCCTAACTAATTCTGTGAAAAACCTCCTCATTATATTATTCGCTTTTTCAACGTTAACCGTACAGGCTCAGGTAACTGTGGCCAGCGGCGATCATGTGGTAGAAATTGGCACGGTACTCTCTTCCTATCTTAATTTCAGAACTATCAAACCCGACGCTAGCAATCAGAATCAAAATAATGACCGCTTTAGACTACGAGATGCACGTTTCTACATCAGCGGACGCATTGGAAACGATTATGAGTATAAGCTACAAGCAGATCTTTCGAGTTTAGGCGCCAGAGAAGTCGATCCCGAGACACCAGCATTGTACGACGCATACATCAAGTACAAAGGGTTCAAACCGTTTAACATTACCGCAGGCTATGGAAAACTACCTTATTCTAGATTTTCTATGGTCGCTTTTAAGCATTCTCCCTATTGGCAACGGGCTCAAGTCGTACGAGGTGATCTTTTTTCGCGCAGGGATGTCGGTGTTATGTTAGATAAAAGTCTTTGGAACCAACAAATCAATATTTACGCAGGGGTTTACACTGGGGTTGGCGAGCTTTTCCTACAAGGAGACAACGATCCTTCTGGTGCCTTTGAATACGTAGGCAGGATCGATTTTGCTTTCCCTAGTCGTTATCGCTACCAAGATATCGACACCAAGATTAGCCCCGTTCCTATGTTCGCTATTGGTGCAAATACCCGATATTCCAACAGAAATTTACCAGAGGGCGCATCTTTCATTTCCGGACACGATGGGCGTTATGGCATCAAAGTAATTAATGGCAAAAAATTAGGCGTAGGTATAGATGCTACCTTTCAATACCAAGGTTTCTCTGCCCAATTTGAGTCGCAACTTTTCAAAGCTACACCGCAACATCCTGATGATCCCAACCTGAGAGGGTTACCTCCAGAATTGACGAACGGCTATTTTAAATTCGGCGGATTGGTCGCTCAAGCAAATTATTTCTTCAAACCTGCCAAAACCATCATATCTGGCAGATACGAGGAATTGAATCTGAACGATTTGATACCAGGCAGCTCACAACGCCTCTCTGGTGCCATAGCGTTTCAAATAAACGGTTTTAGATCCATGATCAAGGCACAATACTTTAACATACTGAGAGAAGAATCTATCGACCCGTTAAGATGGACGGAACAATTTAGAATTGGATGGCAATTCGTTTTATAGGTAAAAAAAGAGACTGCCTTTTTGAGACAGTCTCTGTGGTATAAGTTCAAAATCCTATACTTCAATCAATTTCTATAATAAGTTGTAAACGTGCTGTAATTTTGGCTGGGCAATACTTGATCATTTCCTAATAGTTGCAATACCAGATAGTACTGATTGCCGGCGACGGTACTACCTGGAATAGGATCAATCAATATCCACGCTGAGGACGAGTTAGCAGGGATAGTCACTACCCTCTCCGGATTTACAAACTCGTAATGTGTACCTTCTACTGCTGGCATAATAATATTCTGTTGCGCCAGCGGCACTTCTAACGCACCGATTGCATAATTGATGTGTATATCCGTTGAAGATTGATGCCCCACCAATTGTACCAAAATAGAATCACGTCCTCTGTTATTAACCGACACATGCCTGCTTACGAGTGTCATTGCAGTACCGGTAGCATTAAGAAAAACTCCCTCAGGAGTGTAGGCCGCATTCCTTCCCAAAATATGATTTTTAAACTCTACAACCGATGCGCCTGTATACCTTATCTCCCTCTCCTGCTGGCAACTAATAAATGTTG
Source organism: Sphingobacterium sp. lm-10 (assembly GCF_023554555.1). Classification (NCBI taxonomy): domain Bacteria; kingdom Pseudomonadati; phylum Bacteroidota; class Sphingobacteriia; order Sphingobacteriales; family Sphingobacteriaceae; genus Sphingobacterium; species Sphingobacterium sp. lm-10. The sequence continues at coordinate 164,702 of NZ_JAMJWC010000003.1, read as the reverse complement.
CAGAAGAGAGAATGAACCCTAATATATATATGTTAATCTTTTTCATCTTCATTTTGCTTTCTATAATAAAATCTTAAAATCAATACCCTGGATTCTGTGGCAAACTTGGATTAAGTGTTGCTTGAGCAGCAGGAATCGGTGCGAGCAACCGATGGTCTTCGTGCGACAAGAAACCTACTCCTCCAACAACAGATGCGGATTTGGGCACACCTTGCCCCCATCGCTTCAGATCGAAATACCTCATACCTTCGAAATTAAGTTCTCTGTTTCGTTCTTGTTTAATGTAGTCCACTATTCCAACACCAGTAGGGACACTAGCAGTTGAGGCATTTCTTGATGCGCGTAGACGAACTATCTCAGCACTAGCCTGACCGTATTGCCCTAATGTAGCCAAAGCCTCTGCCCGCATCAACAAGACATCTGCATACCTAACGATAATCAGATTATCCGCATATAGGCCATTTGAGTTATTATACTTATCTGACCATCGGTATTGAGGATGTCTGCTGTCTACAAATATTAAATTTAGTCGGTCGTCGTTAGGATCATTAAATGAGTTATATAACTCTGGGCTGACCGTCTGCCCACCAAATGTCGAGATTCCATTCCATAGCGGTGCATGAGTATAGGAATATAATGAATTGTTAGATCCCAGAGATTGGGTTGCAAAATCGATCCACAGCTGGGTGAAAGCCTCGGGATGTGTAACTTCTCTAAAAGCAGCATCTATATCGTTTGACAAAACTGCGGAGCTATTTGCAAAGGCTAAATCAAAATCTGATAGGGCATCCTGATAGCGTTCCCAGTATAAGTATACTGTCCCTCGAATTGCATATGCTGTACCTAAAGTAAAGTATCGAACCGGATTGGCTGGATTTGTCGAATTCTGGAAGAGCGCAATAGCTTGAGTTAGATCAGACTCTATTTGCGTATATGTTTCCAAAATGGAAGATCTATTTATTGATTGAGCATCTTCTAGGCTATTGGTCGGAGTCAACCTAATTACCGCGGATCTATCGAATCCCGAACCCTGACCCGTGGTTGGTATTTTATTTGGCTCATAACCATACACTCTCGCTAAATTGAAAAAACTCAATGCTCGAATCGTATAGGCCTGAGCTAATATGCTATTTCGAGTACCTTCTTGAGCTTCCGTAACCGTTAAGTTGGGTGTATTTGCTATAACTTCATTGACATCATTGATGACTAAATAGCTTGATGCCCAAATGTTATAATGAGCCATATTGTCGTTTCTATTTGCCGAAAGATAGCGTTGTCCCGACAAATCACCATCCGTCAATATGTTATCGGCTAAGGCATCGCCCATCAATTTCAAGTCTCTCCCGTACAAACTTCCGTCGCCCGCAAGTAAAAAGCGATTGTAGGCAGAGTTTAACACGGCTCCTGCTGCTGCAATATCTGTAAAAACGACATTTGCTGATAATTGATTTTGAGGTTCTATCTCAATCCAGCTCTCACAAGAGGAGAACAATAAACTTAAAAGGGCTGTATATACTAATATCTTCTTTTTCATATGGATTCTACTAAATTTAAAAGGTAAAGGCTGCCCCAAACGTAAATGTTACTGGATGGGGATATACGTTCATTGAATTTGTCGAACCCGCCGCCAACATCGCAGTATTTTCTGGATCCTCACCCGTGAATCGAGTTATCGTCCACAGGTTCATACCTTGAGCAAACACTCGAACACTTTGAATGCTACCGATAATGGATTTTGGCAGGTTATATCCCAATGTAAGCTGCTTAAGTCGGATGTATGAAGCGTCTTGCAACCATCTGGATGAAAACGTGGTGATGGGTGTACTGCCCGGTTCGGCTCCATTGTAAAATGGGCGTGGTATCCCCACAACGTCACCAGGTTGACTCCATGATTCGTACAATTGGTTAACAAGTGAGTTATAACCATATGCTCCCGAAAGCTCCAACGGATAATTAGTATCCGTCCAACCTACATTTCCGTATTGATACTGAAACAATATATCCAAGGAGATTCCTTTGTAGCTAAACGTATTGTTCCACCCGCCGAAGAAGTCTGGATTGAATGATCCGAATGGCCGACGATCATTTACAGCTACCGGATTATACGTTATGTTATCGTTCTGATCGTAGTACATAGCACGTCCATCAGCGGGGTTAACACCAGCCCAAGGGATAGTGAAAGCTTGATTCAGACGTTGACCAACAGTATATCGACCAAAATTGATATTTGGAGTGCCAAAATAAGGCTCAATAGCGGCCTGCTCATTTAGTTCCAATAATTTATTGTCAATAAACCCTATGTTAAACGAGGATGTCCACCTGAAATCTCCAGTATGAACGGGAACAACTCCCAATTCTAAATCAATTCCTTCTAACCTAGCCCTACCCGCATTGACAGTTATTGAGCTGTAACCTGCATCGGTAGGCAGCTCCTGGTCGAGTAGCATATTGCTTCGATAATTTCGATAGATATCGAACGATCCGAAAATACGGTTGTTAAAAAATCCGAAGTCTAATCCCAAATTGACCGAAGACAACTCCTCCCAAGTGAGTGTTGGTACACCCATTTGGTTTGGTCTTAAGGTAGCCTGGCCGTTGTATGCTCCTCCAGCACCTGGAGAGTTGAATAAGGTTAAAGCAGAAAAATTCTCGATAACTCCCTGATCACCAGTAACACCATAACTAGCTCTTAATTTCAATTCATTCATGAAACTCACATCAAAGAAATCCTCGTCAATAATTCGCCATCCTGCGGATAAGCCGTAGAACAGACCGAATCTGTTTTCGGAACCGAAACGGGAAGATCCGTCGTAACGCATATTACCAGAGAACAAATATTTACCTTTGTAATCGTAAGAACCGCTAGCGATCAGGCTGGCCATTTTATACCCAGTAAATGTTGAAAAATACGATGTATTTGTTGCTGCCTGACTAATCAATCGCAGCAATGGATTGGGAAACGTCTGCGCACCAGCTCCCACATTTCTCTGTGAGTAATCCCTGTACTCAAATCCTGCAAGCGCGCTTATGGTATGATCCTGAGCAATCGTCGCGTTGTAATTGGCCGTTAATGTAGTGTTGAAATTTACTGTTCGGGTAAATGCATCATTTCCCGTACCGGCCGTTCCAGCATACGCCGGAATATCACCAGGCCTGTAGTTGTAGTTTCTTGCGTCTGAAAAGTCCAAACCACCAAATGCGCGTAGACGTAAACCAGGGAGCACAGTGTAGTTCAATGCAATCGAGGAGAGTGTACCCCATGTATTTGTTTCGCGATCTTCTTCATTTAGTACCTGTACAATATTATAGCCATAGCCATTTATTAGATTATTGTTCCACGTTCCATCTTGATTATAGATAGAGTTGAGCGTTGGAATTAATAATGCACCAGTAAAAGGTGAATTTGTAAAAAATCCATTTCCGGTTGCTGGCCCAGAGGAGACGGCATTAAATAAGTTAATACGGGTATCCAGAGAGAATCTATCGGAAGCCTGATGATCCAAATTCATCCGCAAATTATTTCTTTTAAATTCCGATCCGATAACTGTTCCTTGCGTATTGTTATGTCCGGCACCAACATAAAACGTCGTTTTATCACTACCACCAGAAACATTCAGATTGTATTGACCTAAATTACCTCTTCTAAATACCTCATCGTACCAGTTAACATTTATTATTTCAGAGGGCTGCAGCCAACTATCAGGATTGTTACCCCATAATCTTGTGTTCCATACATTTACACCAGCCGGACCATTCCCTTGAACAGTGTTATACAGATTGAAATAGGCTTGTCTATATAGCTCGTAGTATTCTGACCCAGTCGCCAAATCATACGGATTAGGATTATCTTGCCAACCTTGCTGTACATCCAAATTGATAACAGTTCGTCCGGCCCTACCTTTCTTCGTCGTAACCAGGACAACGCCGTTGGCAGCCTGAGCACCATAAATGGAAGCTGTGGCCGCATCCTTCAGCACCTGAATAGACTCAATGTCATCTTGATTCACAAAGGAAAATAAGTTTTGGGTCGTCTGTGTAGACACCCCACCAGGATTCATTTGTACACCATCGATAATATATAATGGTTGGGCATTTCCATTCACAGATACGGCTCCCCGAATTGCCACATTCAACCCGCCACCAGGTTGGCCACTACTGGAAGTGACTTGAACACCTGCCAAACGGCCTTGCATTGCCCTGTCAAAAGACTGAGTCGGTAGTCCCTCAATTTCTGCACCACTCAACACAGATACCGCACCTGTAAGACTCTCCTTTTTAATTTCCTGACCGTATCCCGTGACGATTACCTCGGCTACGACAGATTGGTCGGGAGTCAATTCTACGTTGATTATTGTGTTTGACCCGATCGTTATCTCTCGTTCTGCGTAGCCGATAGCTCTGAAAATCAGGATTTGCGTATTTGTGGTAATACTAATTGAATAGTTACCGTCAGCACCCGTCTGAGCTCCAGTTCGACGGTCCTTGCCAACGACTGTAATTCCAGCTATTGGTGTGCCATCGCCCGCAGATGTAACCCGTCCCGTGATTTGCCGTGTTTGCCCATGTGCTATTCCCATAAGGAAAATCCAAAGCGCAAAAAAACTAAGTAATTTTTGTTTCATATTAATAGTGGTTTGTTTAGATATGCACTGGTAGTTACGCTAGCTGAATGACTATTCGCTCACTTTGGATCCCCCCCATTTCAACAGCGCCATATTTCTGCCTTACAAAACAGTTATGGCATCGTCGAACCTATCGCACGCATGTGGCTTACGCTATTGTTAATAAAACAGGAATGGTTTAGCGCAGTAACCTCTACAGCCTACTCGAAAAAGAACATAATACTCGTATACGAATTATTTAAGCACCTCATTCACAGCGGCTATATTCTTGTAATATTCCTTTTTTATCATATCACATGTTACTCCTTTTTTCGTTCCATCTATACTCTGACGTATATAGGTTTTAGAGACACCAAATTTGGTTACTAAATGATCTAATACAACCTGATTGTATTTATTTCGCTTTTTGTTAAATTTGTCCATTGCTCTGTTGGTTATCTAATTGACAACTACCAGATTTTCTGATAAATAATTTCTTAGTTAGTCATTTGATTATCGCTAAGGTAAATATAAAATTTCAACAATTAAAATAAATGGATGAAATTTCAACAAATATCAAAGACAGAATATTGAAAATAGCTGATATTAAACAACTTAATAAGGATAAATTTATTGAGAGTTTAAATCAAAAATATTCTAATTACCGAGGCTTATCTAAGAAATCTTCTCCATCCGCCGACGTTATAGCCGAAATTTCAACAAAACACCCTGATATTAATATCGAATGGGTATTAACCGGCCAAGGAGAAATGCTTCGCCCTTCTGCATTACAAGAGGCTGCACGCAACTATCAAAAATCAACTAAAGAAGTCGAATTTGCCGTGCCGTTGATTTCAATAACAGCGATGGCTATATTTGAGAATAATCTGGGGCAAACCCCAATGCCTAGCGGCATGGAAAAATATGTTATTCCTGAATTTAAGGAATCTAATATTGAGTTTCTTGTCCGCATGAAAGGCGACTCGATGCAGCCTAAGTACTATAGCGGAGATCTTTTGGGTTGTCGTCGCTTACCAATAGATGCCTTTTTCCAATGGAACAGAGTATACGTCTTGGACACGACGCAAGGCCCTCTCATTCAACGTGTACAACAATCTACTAATCCAGGATATTTAACATGTGTATCAGACAACGAAGCCTATCAGACCTTTGAATTGAACTTTGAAACAGATGTCAAAGCATTGGCTATTGTCTTGGGCGCCATCAGATTGGAATAATCTCGATTTTCCATTTATACGGATTGCATGCAATACACGGCTGTGGCTACACTGAAAACTCTGCAAACCACTATTCTATATGTAGCAAACGAAATTGTGTCGCTATAGGCATGTATTAGCCGTGGTTTACATATATTTGCACTACCTTTTATTCATAATGTGTTGTGCATCTATCTATCAGATAGGCCTTGACATACGAGTTAGGGGTGTTTGTATTCTAAGTCTATAAATATTTCGATACTATATGTCAAAATTCTTTCTCTATCTAAGAACTAATACCTTTCGAAAAAATCTGATCTACGCGATTGTAGGCATTATTGTATTGTTCATCCTGACGTATATTGCCTTAAGGATTTATACCAAACATGGTGATCGCCAAGAGGTGCCGGTATTGAAAGGCCTACATATTAGCGAAGCCATTGCCATATTGGATAATGCAGGACTAGAATATCAGGTAGATTCTATTTACCAGTTGGACGCTCGCCCAGGACTAGTCATTGAGCAAGATCCAGAACCGGCGTCGGCGGTAAAAGGTGGTAGAACAATTTATCTTACCATCATTACGCAAAGCGCTCCAGAGATTGCTTTCCCAGAGTTGGTAGACAAAACCCTAATTGAAGCAACTTCTATCATTAAAAATCATTCGCTGAAACTCGGTGATACGACTTATGTAAATGACATTGCACGTGACATGGTTTTGGAAGCGACATTTGGCGGGCAGCCTATTGCTGCCGGGCGCATGATACCAAAAGGATCACGCATCAACTTAGTGCTGGGTAATGGCCGTGGAAATGACCAGGTAACTATTCCTGAATTAGTTGGGCTTCCCTATAGTGAAGCCGAATTTGCCTTGCGCGGCCTTGGTTTAGTTGTTGGAAGCATCAGCTTTGCTGATGGCTCAAGAGACACCTTAAATGGCACTGTGGTAGAGCAAACGCCGGATATTACTGCTCAATTTATCCCATTGGGATCTGCAGTACACCTCAAACTGTCTAATTCCGTTGTTCCAACTACAAACGAATAGATTTATCTACCATGCAAGCTCAACCAGAGAAAAAAAGAAGAAGCCTATGGATTCCTGTCGGAATCGTGCTCATCGTTATCGCGCTTGTCCTATCGTGGGTGGCGTATCTGGCGGTATTAGCGCCGACAGTACAGACCGATGCGGAGTATTTTTATGTACATAGCGACGACAAATACGAAGATGTGATGCAGCGCATCAAAGAAGAAAACATCGTACGAAATTATGCGCTCTTTGAGTATATGGCCAAAGCTATGGATCTTTCTGAAAACATCAATCCAGGCCGATATAGATTGGATTCGGAGATGAACAATCGCCGATTGATTGGCAATCTACGTGGCGGGTATCAAGAAGCCGTAAAATTCAGATTTCAGAATGTACGTCTAAAGGAAAACTTTGCAGGCTTATTAGGCCAAAATTTCGAGGCAGACTCTGTTGAATTTGTTCAATTGCTTCAAGACCAAAAAACGGCAGAAAAATATGGCTTTACGCCAGACAACTTTTTCTCCATGTTTATTCCAAACACCTACGAAATCTATTGGAACACTAAGCCAGAAACTATCATGGCTCGTTTCCATACGGAATATACCAATTTTTGGAATGCAGAGCGAAAAGCAAAAGCAGATGCACTAGGCATGACGACGCAGGAAGTCAGCGCATTAGCAGCAGTAGTAAAAGGCGAAGCCATGCATACCGATGAGATGCCTGCCATTGCTGGCTTATACATCAATCGCTTGAAGAGAAATATGCTTTTGCAAGCCGACCCAACCGTGATTTTCGCCAATAACGACTTCACGATACGCCGCGTGCTCAATCGGCATCTAACTATAGACAACCCTTACAACACCTATCGTTTTAAAGGGTTGCCCCCGGGGCCAATCATGATGCCAAGCATTGTCGCGATAGATGCGGTGCTAGACTACAAGAAACACGATTACCTATACATGTGTGCAAAGGATGATTTCAGCGGGTATCATTTGTTTGCGAAAACGATGGCAGAACACTTGGTAAATGCACGCAAATTTCAACGTGCGTTAGACGAACGGAACATTAAACGTTAGGTGTAAGCGGCATGCGCATTTTTGTCATTCCGCTTTATTAATTTTAACTTAGCCAATATGTTTGTATTCGAAAATAAAATACGTGTACGCTACGCTGAGACAGATCAGATGGGATACATGTATTATGGAAACTATGCCACATATTACGAAGTTGCCCGCACCGAGATGCTTCGAAGTACAGGTATCTCTTACAAGGAATTAGAAGACATGGGCGTAATGATGCCTGTGGTCGAGATGCAGACTAAATATCTGCACCCTGCAAAGTACGACGACCTTATTACAATTAAAACTAGCATTCGTGAATTGCCTAATGTTCGTATCTGCTTCGAATACGAACTATATAATGAAACGGGCGTACTATTGAATACAGGTAAGACCCTGCTCGTTTTTGTGGACATGGCGCGGAATCGGCCTTGCCGGGCCCCAGAAATATTTATGGATAAAATAAAGCCTTACTTCCGGTACGATGAAAAATGTCCATAATAGACTCCTAAACGTAAAAATCTACGATAACTTTATCGAGTGGACAAAGGCTGCCGTGTTACCTGGGTTTGGTTCGCTGCCATTATATACTGTGTTTGCTTTTTTCTTCCAAGAAATTGCGCGGGAATCAATTATCAATAAAGCCTCTTCCCTGGCGTACAATTTTATGCTGGCCATATTTCCCGGAATTATCTTTCTCTTTACCTTAATCCCCTACATTCCGATAGACGATTTTCAGGATCAATTGATGGAACTGATACAAGTTGCGCTTCCGTACAATGTCTTCGAATTTTTGGAGATGACGCTCAATGACATCATTAAAAGACAGAACAGCGGACTACTTTCGGTTGGTTTTTTACTCAGTACATTCTTCGCCACTAATGGGATGACCACACTGATGATGACATTCAATAAGTCTTCACTATCACAAGAGAATCGAAGCTGGGGACAAAAGCGATTGGTTGCGATTTTGCTGTGCCTGGCCATCGTGCTTGCATTGGCCACAAGCATTGCCTTATACGCGGGTTCTAATTACTTATTAAGCTCCATGCGCAACAGAATTGATTACGATCTAAACTGGGTCTGGCGCTTCATGATACCAGCGGTACGCTGGGTCACATTGTTTGGCGTATATTTTTTCACGGTGAGTCTGGTGTACAAATTCGGGCCTAGCAATCGCTCTCGTTGGAAGTTCTTCACCCCAGGTGCTACCCTTGCGACCATCCTGGCTATATTGACCTTCTCGGCATTTGCATTCTATATTAATAATTTTGGCGCTTACAATAAACTATATGGTTCTATTGGCACGTTGATCGTCGTGATGATATGGATGTACCTCAATGCGCTAATTCTTTTATTGGGCTTCGAGTTGAACGCGGCCATTGCCCTTTCTAAACAGAGCATTAAAATTGTACGGCCTCGTACATACAATTCCTTTAAGTCAGATACCAGAGAAGGTGATCAGGAGTAACAAGGGATTAAGCGCGTTATCGCGCTATCTTTTTTTGAACATAAATAGTTGTATATAAAAGTTTTTTGTACTTTTGCAGTCTCTGCAACGCAGGGAAAAGGAGAAAATTAATTAATGGCAAAAAAACAAGAAGCAGAAAAAGAATTAGCAGCGAAAAACGCAGAGCTACAAGGTGCTGACACTAAAGTAGTGAAAGACACTGAAACCATCGAATCTGAAGCAGATTCAAACCTAATCAACGAAATCAAATCCAGTGCATTGAGTACTCCAGAGCAGGACTTTGACTGGGATTTCGATGAAAAAGCCTTCGGTAACTACAGCGAGGCTGAGCGTACTAAACTAGAAGAGCAGTACGCTGGTACATTCAATCAAATTAACCAAGGTGAAATTATTGAAGGTACTGTAGTATCGATCAATAACAAAGACGTGGTATTGAATGTTGGATTTAAATCTGATGGTTTGGTAGCACTTTCTGAGTTCCGCGACCTTCCTGAGTTAGCTGTTGGCGACACGGTAGACGTATTTGTTGAATCTCAAGAGGATGCAAACGGTCAATTAGTATTGTCACGCAAACGTGCTAAGACACAAAGATCTTGGGAAGCAATCAACGAAGCTTTGGAAAATGATGCAATCATTGATGGTTTCGTGAAATCACGTACCAAAGGTGGTTTGATCGTGGACATTAAAGGTGTAGAAGCTTTCTTACCTGGTTCACAGATCGACATCAAGCCTATTCGTGATTACGATATCTATGTAGGTAAAACAATGGAGTTCAAAGTGGTGAAAATCAACCATGAATTCAAAAACGTTGTCGTATCTCACAAAGTGTTGATCGAAGACGATTTGGAGAACCAAAAATCCGAGATCGTTGCGAAATTGGAAAAAGGTCAGGTATTGGAAGGTACTGTTAAAAACATCACAGATTTCGGTGTGTTCATCGATTTGGGTGGTGTGGATGGTCTATTGCACATTACAGATATTTCTTGGGGTCGTATTGAGCATCCAAGAGAGGTTCTTGCATTGGATCAGACAATCAACGTGGTTGTTCTTGACTTTGATGATGAGAAAAAACGTATCGCTCTTGGTCTGAAACAACTTTCTGAGCATCCTTGGGAATCTTTAAGCACTGATCTAGAAATCGGTTCTAAAGTAAAAGGTAAAATCGTAACTGTTGCAGATTACGGTGCTTTCCTTGAAATCATCCCTGGTGTTGAAGGGTTGATCCACGTATCAGAAATGTCTTGGTCTCAAAACCTACGTTCTCCTCAAGAGTTCTTAAAAGTAGGTGATGAAATCGAAGCGCAAATCTTGACTTTGGATCGCGAAGATCGCAAGATGAGCTTAGGTATTAAACAATTAACTCCAGATCCATGGCAAAACATCGCTGAGCGTTACCCAATCGGGTCTAAAGTGAAAGCGGCTGTTAAAAACATGACTAACTTCGGCGTATTCGTTGAGTTAGAAGATGGTATCGATGGTTTGATCCACATCTCTGATCTTTCTTGGTCTAAAAAAATCAACCACCCGAACGAATTCACTAAAGTAGGTGAAGAACTAGAGGTTGTTGTATTAGAGCTTGACGAAGAAAACCGTAAATTGTCTCTAGGTCACAAACAATTGGAAGAAAATCCTTGGGATACTTTCGAAACTATCTTCACAGAAGGTTCTCTTCACGAAGGTACAGTGATCAAAGTAGGTGACAAAGGTGATATCGTTGCACTTCAATATGGTGTAGAAGGATTCTGTCCATCTAAACATGCTGTTAAAGAAGACGGTAGCGTATTGAAAGTAGACGAAACCAATGACTTCAAAATCATTGAATTCAACAAAGAAAACAAGCGTTTGGTAATTTCTCACTCTCGTATCTGGGAAGATAAGAAATCTGAAGCTCGTGTAGAAGAATTCAACGCACGTAAGAAAGAGGCAAAAGCTGCCAACACTGCTGTGAAAAAAGTGAAGGATTCTGTTGAGAAATCTACTTTAGGTGATCTAGGCGTATTAGCTCAGTTGAAACAACAAATGGAAGGCGACGAGAAAAACTCTAAATAGTTTTTGATCGTAACCGAATCATTTTAAATACTCGAAACCCTCCGCAATGCGGAGGGTTTTTTCGTTATATTCGTTTTACATAAACCACTAATGGTAAGACGTATGCACAACCTTCCTCTAATCAATATCGCGGCACTACATGTGCTGATAGCACAAGGCAAATCAGTAGTACTGATCGATGCCACAATCGACAAAGTCAATCAACGTATTGATGCGGACGGTGCTACGCCAGAATTGATTCCTGATTCCGTCTTTATGGATATCGAGGAGAAGTTTTCAGACCATAGCAATCCATTGCCACATACCTTTGTCGACGCGGCAAAATTTGAAAAGGAAGCGCAAGCATTGGGTATTAATCGAGATTCTATTTTGGTGATATACGATCGTTGGGGCGTGTATTCCAGTCCGAGAGCTTGGTGGATGTTTCGCGCCATGGGTCACGAGAATACGTTTGTATTACAAGGGGGATTACCCGCTTGGAAAGAACAGCATCTTCCTATAGTATCCAAACATCTGGATACAGCAACATTGCCCCACGGGAACTTTATCGCCAATCCACAACCAAATTTTTGGAAAAGCAAAGCAGAAATCTTAAAAGGATTAAAAGATCAGGAAAACACGATTATCGACGCCCGCAGCGCTAGTCGCTTTGCAGGCACCAGTCAAGAGCCTCGTGCTGGTTTACGATCGGGACATATTCCCGGTGCACAAAATCTTCCTTTCGACCAAGTATTGTCAGACATACAATATAAAGATTCGTCAGCGCTAAAGGCTATCTTCGATCCGTTGATCGGAGAAAAACCCGTTGTCTTTAGCTGTGGATCGGGCATATCCGCCGCTATTATCGCATTAGCGGCTTACCAATTGGGTTACGAAGATCTTGCTATTTACGATGGATCATGGGCTGAATGGGGCGCAGATGAAAATGTGCCGGTTGAGAGAGATTAAACTTTCGCAACTCAGAAAACCCTATGCAGAAGCACCTGGCAAAGGCACATAATCTTCGTCGCCAACCACAGTTGGAAATTTGCTCTTGAACTAATCTTTCCAGTTCCTGCTCACCTACACTCTTGTTTGAATTTTAAACAAGAGAAAATAAGCTCTTTTTTTCTAATAGATCTTATTTCTGTCCGTACTGAGATCATCCGTCTGTTGCAAAATAGTACCCAAGGATTTATGGATTTTTCCATAAATCAGCATCCCTTCATAAAAATTGTGTATTTTTTATTAAAATCTGAATCTTTATTATGCGACATATAGCGATCATTTTTTTAGCAATATTACCAATCCTGTGCTTCGGTCAAGACATAGACACGCAATGGAAAGAGGTCGACCGATTAATAAGCATTAAAAACTACCAACAAACGCTTCCTATAATACAGGCAATAAAAAAGTTCGCAAAGACCAGTGGAAATAGTCCGGAATGGATAAGGGCAGTATTGGCTGAGCATCACGGATTGACCATCAACATGACTGAAGACTCCGCGTTCTACCGAAAGCAAAATCATCTAATAACCCACATCGGCGAGGCAAGTGGTGTAGAAAAAAGTATACTGCAAAATATGTACGCATCATTCCTCCTACAAAACATAAATAGGCGTCGTGTAGAGGAAGCTGAAGGCTATTTAAGCTGGGACGCCAAGCAAAGAAACGGATACATAGACTCCCTCTTCCGCATTTCGTTAGCAGATAAATCTGCTTTAATTGATGAAACAGTAGCATCATGGAAGACGATCGTCTCTGATTTGAAGAATCAATCCATCGCGCCTACCATTTATCACCTACTAGCCTACAATTATCTGGATTTCTTTGATTTTTACCATACGACAGACGCCGACCAGAAAAAAGAGCTGATCCAGATTTTGCAAGATATCAACAAAGAAAAAAGCTACGATGATGCGTATGCTTATTTGCTATTTAGACCCTATGCTATGCTCGGATCTTGGGATATTCGTCAGCATTCGAAGGAAATTGAAAAGATGCTCCAAGATCATAAGGCACAGTATAACGCACATATCCTACTTTTCATAGCCAACGCGGAGAAAGGGGAAGGAAAGAATAAAGAGGCGATGGAATATGTACATCAGGCGATGAATTTGTATCCAAATTCACCTTGGATAGAAGATGTTAAAGCCTTGTATAAAACGATAAACCGATCATCCGTTTATATCGAAGCTCCTCCTATCAGCCCAAGTGATATGTACACACCGATCAAACTGATGGCGCAGAATACAGATCGGGCCTACGTACGTGTTTACAACGTAAGCACCACACCAAAAAAATTCGAATTATTTCGATCAAGTTATGATACGCTCTCCAATAATGTGACGATTAATGCTCCATTGGTTTACAAAGAGCAAATCATACTAAAATCATTTGACGACTACAATCAACATAGCACAAACTACAAAATAAATCCATTGCCCTACGGCAATTATAAAATACTGATCGCCAATAATCCTGACTTTAAGGACAACGGACAGGGTGAGGATGTATCTGAAACAAATTTGGTAGTGAGTGACCTTTTCATTTCTCCAACGATCAAAAACAAAGATATTTATCCAAAACAAGACCATTTCAACGTCTTGCTAGCTAACCGAAAGAACGGCAGTCCATACAAAGATCAGGCGATCGAATTGTATGCTCAAAATGAAAAAACGCTAACGAAAATTCAAACGCTTAAAACCGACAAAAACGGGGCATTTAACTATTTAGCAGATGGCGAAAAGCATCGCCGTGGTCTGAATGACGTGCTCCTATTCGTTCCCACCGAACAACAGCTTATTCCTTTGGACTATTTTTATAACATCCCTACGCGAAATATTGCTGACAATGACTCAGGAGATGAGATAAAAGAAAACGCGCTGATTATGACGGATCGCGCGATTTACAGACCGGGGCAGGAAGTGCTTTTTAAAGCAACGATTTACACAGAAGATGTACTGAAAGGTAAGGTGGTACAGGATCGTTGGGTAAATATCGTCTGTAAAGATGCAAACCAACAAGCGATAGATACCCTGAAATTGAGCACAAATGCATTTGGTTCCGTTCACGGTAGTTTTCGTATCCCCAAGAACACTTTAAATGGCGTATTCTTTCTCGAGGTGCACAAGGAGGATATGCTATTATCCCGAAAGTCGATTCGAGTAGAAGAATACAAACGGCCCACCTTCGCCGTACGTTTTGAGGAGAATAACAAAACCTATTCAAAGCAGGATACGGTTGTATTCAGCGGAAAAGTAGAAAGCCTTTCCGGAGTAGCACTGCAGCAATCGACCGTAAAATACCGTATTCATTTTCGCGATCCTAGAACATATGGCAAAATTGTGCATCTCGATAGTACGACCCTTACCAACGAAGACGGAAAATTTTCTATACAGATCGCTTTAGCAGATTCGGCTTTTCAAAAGCTAACAGACTTTGAACTCCAAGTGCATGTTGAGGCGATCAACCGGACTGGAGAAATCCAGACGGCAAATACCGCCTACCGGTATTCAGACAATCCCTTACGTATTACGGTAAATTCACTCCCGAGCGTCTTAGAAGGTCAATGGAAAACAGTCATCATTCGCACCACTAATCCTAATGGAAAGCCGCTCCCGGCAACTGGTGTGGTGAATATCTACAAATATGAGAATCCGTCTATTATACAGATGGATCGAAAACCATTTGATTTCAATGCGGAATATCACCTTCTGGACACCACAGATTACGAAAGACAATTCCCATGGTACTTTGATAAGGTCGATCTATTTCCTGAAAGACCTAAGAAGCATGTGGCTACTTACCCCTTTGATAGTGAAGGGTCGGATACTATTCGTGTAGATTTTACATATACATACGGTTCCTACCTGATAGAGGCATTTAGCTATCAGCAATCAGATACTGTGCGGACTACCAGCCGCGTTAACGTCCTTTCCAAAGAAGACCGAAAAATATCAGACAAAGACTTTCTAATCATCAGACCTGACCAAGGTGAGTATTCCTTAGGAGAAAAAGTGACGCTCCATTTCCAGACGGATTTTGAAAATGCGTCGGGCGTATATATATGGACCGTACTCAAGGACGACACGAACAAAGCGACATTTGTGCCTTTCTCAAAAGGCCACGCGACATATACACATACGATTACCGAAAAGGATGTTAGGTACAATACCTGGTTTGAAGTGATGATGATCCATGAAAATAAAATGATAAATCGTCGCGCAGACATCCCACTCAGTAAAGCCGACAAATCCTTGGATATACAGCTCAAAACCTTTCGCGACAAAATAACACCGGGACAAAAAGAAACGTGGAGCTTCACGGTCAAAAACAAAGACAAAGCCGTTGAAAGCGAATTATTAGCCACTATGTACGATACGGCGCTAGATCAGTTTGCCGATCATCAATTCCCTGATGCATTCCCCAGCGGACAGTATCGGCAGTGGTATCAAGTTTATTCAGGTTGGACACTAAACAATTTCACTCGTAAAGCATGGAGTAATACGCTCTTCCAAACCCCACCCCCCTCCTACGATATCTTTGTCCGTTCGCCAAACTTCCGCGACTACGGCCTAATGCACACACAAAATCTCATGTATGGAACACATCGTAAACAATACATGGCCTCCTCAGGAGGTGCAGCACCGATGGGCGACTTTGCGGCTAAAAGAGTGGAAAGTCAAGCCTCTGGGATAATGATTCGTGGAAACAACACCACATCTACCCCTAGCCAACAGCAACTCGTAATCGTCGATGGTTTAGTGGTGAATGGCTTTGATCACAATAGTCTTGATGCCGACAGCGTGCATGAGATGACTATCTTAAATGGTGGTGAAGCTACAGCCCTTTACGGTGCTCGTGCAGCCAACGGTGTGTTGGTCATCACGACGAAAGAGGGTTTTGAAAGTGAAAATAAACTTAATGAAGTACAGGCGCGTGCAAATCTACAGGAAACCGCATTTTTCTATCCCGATCTGCTAACTGACAAAGATGGAAACACCACCTTTACTTTTGACAGTCCTGAGGCGATGACTCGCTGGAGATTGATGCTCTTTGCGCATACTGAAAACCTGATGGCCGGCGCTGCATCTTTCTACACTCGGACGCAAAAAGAATTGATGGTACGTCCAAACCTACCACGATTCCTGCGGGAGGGTGACGAAATTGTGATCAAATCGGACATTCAAAACCTCAGCGAGCTTATTCAAAATGGCTCCGCACGACTAGAAATCATTGACCCCGAAACGAATGCAACTATTTCTTCGGCATTCCTGACGGATAATGGAAAACGCGATTTCACCACTCAACCGAAACAAAACTACACCGCATCATGGACCTTGACCGTGCCAAAAGGCTACGCCGTCGTACAACTTAAAGTAGTGGCCGCTACCGCAGAGTTTTCAGACGGAGAGATACATGAACTGGCGATTTTGCCAAATCGTATCTTGATTACAGATACTAAAAAAATCATGTTGGATAAGGACCAAAGCCAGGACTTAATCATTCAGGCAAAGGACAAAGACAATTTACAGGCAAAGATCCAAGTACAAAGCAATCCAATTTTGGAAATCATCTCCGCTTTGGATTACCTGAAAAACTACCCTTACGAGTGTAACGAACAAATAGCTAGTAAATGGTACGGGTTGAAGATGATACAGTACATCAACAAAAAATATCCCGCTATTGCTACCTATTTTAGCAGGCCTGATCCTGACGACACAGAGTCCAAACTAGAAAGCAACAGCAATCTGAGCGAACTACTTATTACGGAAATGCCTTGGGTGCGACAGATACAAAATGACAGGCAAAAAGTGAGGTCATTGGCTACCCTTTTTAACAGTGATCTCGAGTCGGAAATTCTGCTACTAGAACGAAAATTAACAGGAAATCAAATGGAAAATGGTGCTTTCAGCTGGTTTGAAGGTGGTAAATCCGACCTAAGCATTTCCTTACGACTGTTGGAGATATTTGGTAAGGTCAACAAATTGGATGCAAAACTAATCAACCCGTCTATTCAGGGTATTAGCGAAAAAATCATGCAATTCGCAGATCAAGACACCGCCATTTATGGGTCAAAAGCAGCCACAAACCTGGTGCTTGATTACCTATATACTCGTTCCCTGTGGAATGATCGACAAGTGTTACCCGCTGCACAGGTTGAGCAACTCCGTAAACACATTGATCTGACTGCCACGTACACCGCTAATCAACCCGCGGGTTTGGCGGCAAAAGCTTGGTTGATCAATGCCTCATACGACTATCGCATTGCCAGCATAGAGGTCAAAAATCGGATAACCCAGGAAGCGATTCATGATAAAGATCGGGGAACTTATTGGGAGAGTAATACGGCGCATTATAATAGCATGAGTTTACAAAGCTACATGGTAGAAGCGTACCAGCAGTTGGATTCTTCGAAGCTAGAGCAAATTACCCAATGGATTTACTACAATAAACAGCAAAGCAATTGGCAAACAACCTGGAACACGGTAGATGCCGTATATGCGTTGCTCTTAGCCAATGATCCTAGAGATTTTGTGTTAGATAATGCGGTTACCATCGAAATAGATGACACGCTTGCCGTAGTTGAGAATAAAGTCTTGGGACAAATAAGCACCACCTTAAGTCCTGAACAATTGGTAAAAGACCGCACTATTCAGATTTTGAACACGAACAACCGGAAAATATACGGTGGCATCTATCATCAATACTTTTTGCCACTAGATAAGGTGCAAAAGCAAAAAAGCGAACTCTCGGTATCCAAAAAATTCTTGGTGAAGAATGGAACAGAATGGGAAGAAACGACCTCGTTCAAAAAAGGGGACAATATTAAAGTGCAGCTCACGGTGGTAAACAATGCACCACTTAGCTACGTGCACCTTCGTGACAGTAGAGCTTCCGGGTTTGAACCAATCTATCAACCGTCTGGTTACCAATTCAGGAAAGGGTATTACTTCACCATCAAGGATGCGTCCACCAACTATTTTTTCGACTACCTTCCGAAAGGTCAACATGTCTATGAATACGAAGTAAAAACAAATAACAATGGAACATTTAGTAGCGGCATCACTCAAATCGAGTGTATGTATGTCCCTACGATAAATGCAAGGTCGGAAAATGTGAGACTAACCATTCGCGATTAGTAACGATCATTAGGTGTCACCTAATTTCTGTGACACCTAATTTATTTTCTGTACAAGCATCAGAACGTGCCTTTACAGATTAAAACAGCTTTTTTAAACTAGCGATAAAAAACAGGCTGGCCTACTTACTTAGATGCCCCAGGTAAAGGCACATAACCATCGTCGCCAGGCACGGCGGGAAATTTGTGGTCTACCCAATCTTGCTTCGCTTGATCCAAAATCTCTTTGCTGGTGGCCACAAAATTCCAGGAGATAAAGCGTTCTTCGGGAAATGGTTCACCACCAAAAATATACACTGTAGTGTTGGCTTTCATACTAAATGTACACAAGTGAGCATCCTTGGTAATCAGAATTTGTTTTGGCCCATAAGCGTGCTCTCCACTTTCAATCTCTCCCTCCAGAATGTACAAGCCGCTTTCTCCATACAACTCGCCACGGATATCAATTAATGTATCGTGTTTCGACTTTATCTCCAGCATGTACAACTTGCTATATACAGGTACTGGAGATCTACTGCCGAAAGCTTCCCCAGCGATTAATTTATAGCTGGCATTATCGTCTTCCCAAGCAGGGATATCCTTTGCTTCCGTATGATGAAACTCCGGATCCATAAATTCCAGTTCTTTAGGCAATGCCACCCAGATCTGCAGCCCATGCATGTATTTATCTTTCGTGCGCAAATGTTTTGGAGTACGTTCGGAATGGACGACGCCTTTCCCAGATGTCATCCAATTGACCGCACCCGGGGTAATCTCCATAGCGGTTCCAATACTATCTCGGTGAAAAATAGCACCATCGAACAAATACGTTAACGTGGAAAGCCCAATATGCGGATGTGGGCCAACATCTAAGTTTTCGTGATCTGCCAGACAGGCAGGCCCCATATGATCTATAAATACAAAAGGCCCTATAGATCTCTTCTGACGGAATGGCAATAATCTTCCGACAAGAAAATTGCCAATATCGGCCGCCTTTTCCTCGTGTATAAAATCAATATTAGACATATCTTATCAATTACTGGTTGTCTAAAGATAGTCCATATATTTTGAATTTCCATGCTGTCGTGCTATCGCACGACAGCATGGATTATTATTCTACTCCACCGCCTAGGGCACGATACAAATCCGTGATCGCTTGTAATTTTTCACGCTTGATGTTAATGGCTTCCAGTTCATTTTCCAACGCGCTATTCTGCGCCGTGATGACTTCAAGATAGGTCGCCATACTGCTTCGGTACAGAAGCAAAGCATCGTTGGTTGCCTTGTCTAAGTAGCTTTTCTTCGCTTCGACTAATACGAGACGTTCATCTGCATGGTTAGACATGGCTAACGCATCCGAAACCTCTCCTACTGCCGTCAACACCGATTGTCGAAATTGGACAGCTGCTTTTTCTTGCTCGATCTGAGCAATCTCGTAAGCCGTTTTCAACTCTCTTTTTTGAAAAATGGGTTGCGTTAAATTCCCCGCTACCGTCTTCACAATCGAACCGGGTAAGTCAAACCAAGTGTTGAACCGAAAGGAATTGACACCGATTGAAGGCGTCAGACTTAAAGCAGGATACATCGCTGCCTTAGCCAATCCTGTTTGCGCATTTGCGCTGATGATAGCATATTCTGCCGCTTTCACATCCGGTCGCCTGCTGAGCAATAACGCCGGCACGCCGGTATCGAAAAATTCTTCGGGCATGGCTGCCTTCAGGCTGCCCGCACGTTCCAACGCAGAAGGAAAACTACCACATAGGATATTGATCGCATTTTCCTGTATGGCTATATTTTGTTTAGCCAGAGGAATCAACAGTTCAGCGGTCTTCTTTTGGGCTTCTGCTTGATCTAAAGCCAAAGAACTGGTCATAGCAGATTGATATTGTAGCCTTATCATCGCCAAGGTGCTGTCTCCCAGCGCGACATTACGTTGCGCCACCTTCAGCTGTTCATCTAACGTGATGAGGGAATAATAAGCCTGTGCTACCTGCGCTACAATTCGGGTTTTCAGCGCATTCATATTCTCTCGCTGCGCAAAATAACTAGCCCATGCACCTTCACGTTGCATCGGTACTTTGCCCCATATATCTGCTTCCCAGGAAAGCCGAAGTGTCGCCGTATAATCATCCATGTAGGGAGTGCCCAAAAACTGTTCGCTCAATGAACCATTTAGGGAGTTACGCGAAAGCCACATTCTATTTGCTCCAACCGCTAAATCCAGCGTGGGCAGCAGTTGCAGTTTGGCTTGTTTGTACGTTAACTCTAACTGATCCATGGACAACTTGGCCACCATAATATCGTTGTTATGTTCCAATGCCCTATCGATTAAGGATAACAGAATCTTATCCTTAAAAAATATGTTCAAAGGTAATAATACGCTATCAGCAGTCACTCCCGAGATCTCTTCTCTATAATTTTCTGGCAAGTCCAATTCTGGTCTTGCATAGTTGCGTCCTACCTGGCACGACGTCAGCACAATGGCTATCGCCATGACGGACAGAACGGATTTTGTTAGCTGTCTCATCGTTTTAATCTTTTGTAGGTGTAACTTTAGGTTTTCCTGAAACCAACTCCTGTAGGTATTGGAAGAAAATGTACAATATTGGAATGACGAAAACCCCTAATATTACACCGCTCAACATGCCCATAGCAGCTCCAGTACTAATCGACTTATTTCCCGAAGCTGAACCGCCTGTAGCGAGCATCAAAGGAATCATACCTGCAATAAATGCGAGAGATGTCATGATAATCGGGCGAAGCCGAGCTCTGGATCCTTCTAGTGCCGACTCCAAGATAGAGAGGCCCGCTTTGCGTCGCTGTACCGCAAACTCCACAATCAAAATAGCATTCTTGGCTAATAATCCAATTAGCATGATGAGACCTACCTGCACGTAAATATTATTATCTAATCCTATCGCCCGTATACCTAAGAATGCGCCTAGTATACCGGTTGGAATAGAAAGTAATACGGCCAATGGCAATAGATAGCTTTCGTACTGTGCAGAGAGCAAAAAGTAAACAAAGAGAATACTTAGCATCAGAATGACCAGCGTTTGATTACCCGCCGATTTCTCTTCTAAACTTAAGCCAGTCCACTCAAAACTGTAATCGCCAGGCAATTTGCTCAATACATTTTTCTCTAAATCATCCATGATCGCCCCATTACTCGTCCCTGGATTGGCTACGACATTAATAGTGACCGAATTGTATAAGTTGTAGCGGTTGACGGACTCCGGACCATACACTTTGTTCAAGGTTACCATGGATTTAACAGGTACCATCTCTCCCACGTCATTGCGTACAAAGATTTCATTGAAAGCTTCTTCATCTGTTCTAAAAATACCATCGGCTTTGATGTTAACGCGGTAAAACTTACCAAAACGAGTGAAGTTCAACGACTGATCTCCTGCAAAATAGGTTTGTATTGCGCCTAACATAGCGCTGACATCAACCCCAATTTGGGCGGCTTTATCTTCATCCACTTCTAATTCGAATTGTGGAAAATCAGCTCTAAACATCGTATACGCATACTGTACACCGGGTTGTTGCATAATCTGTCCAATCACTTCATCTGCTCTTTCTTTCAAAGCAGTCGGGTTATTGCCCATGCGATCTTGTAATACCAACTCCGCTCCCGAGGTCATTCCATATCCATCTACCGGCGGCGAGCGGAAAGCCATGATAGTACCCTCTTTTACCCCAGCAAATTTGGCTGAAATGATACCCAAGATCTCATCGATATCGTTGATCTCACCCCGATCCTTCTTGTTTTTTAATTTGACAAATCCCATCGCATAGGCTGGTCCAGCACTATTACTCAAGATATTGAAACCCGTAATACCCGAATTACTCTCTACCGCTTCCATATCCATCAGAAGAGCGTTGATCTTCTCTGCCACTACCGTAGTACGATCTAGCGCAGTACCTGGAGGCATACTCAAACTATAGACGATGAAATTATCATCCTCCATCGGCACAAAGCTGCGGGAAGTACTATTCATGATATAAATCGCTCCTGCCGTAATCAACGCGATAAAACCGGTAGCCAGCCATTTTCGTTTAGCCAAAAATTGTACGCCGACGACATAACGATTTGTCATGTGGTGGAAACTGGTATTGAAAGCTTTGAAAAAACGGCCTCCAAATCCTGCTTTTTTGCCCTCGTCTTCGTCGCCGTGATGTTGATTTTTCAACAATAAAGCACACAGCGCAGGAGTCAATGTCAAGGCGTTAATGGCCGATATGATAATCGCGATCGCTAAGGTATAGGCAAACTGCTTGTAAAATATTCCGGATGATCCGGTCATAAAACCGATCGGAATAAATACCGCGGACATCACCAAAGTAATGGAAATTACGGCACCGGTGATTTCGCTCATCGCACTATGTGTTGCTTCCCGCGCGTTCATGGTAGAACTTTCCAGTTTACCATGTACTGCCTCGACAACGACAATCGCATCATCGACGACAATACCAATCGCCAGCACGAGTGCAAATAAGGTGAGGATGTTGATGGTAAAACCAAAGGCTAACAAAAAGAAGAAAGTACCCACAATAGCCACTGGAACTGCAATGGCAGGAATAATAGTAGACCTCCAATCTTGAAGAAAAAGAAAAACCACTACGAATACCAGCAAAAAGGCTTCGATCAAAGTAGATTTAACTTGCCCCGTTGCCTCGTCCAAGCGTTCTTTGGTACTCATCAAGCTGCTTTGGTTGATACCCGGAGGGAATCTTTTAGCGGCATTCGCTAACTCTTCTCGCACGCCAATTTCAATCTCGTTGGCATTGGAACCAGAAGTTTGCAGAATGGCAATAGTGACGGCATTCTTACCATTGAAACGATTATCGCCACTGTAACTAATGGATCCGAACTCTACCCGAGCCACGTCTTTTAACCGTACCAGATCTGTACCATTTCGTTTCACGACGATGTTTTCGTACTCCTCGGGCTGTGTTTTCTTTCCTTTATACCGAATTACATATTCGAGTGCTGCTTCCGACTCTTCCCCCAGCTTTCCGGGCGCCGACTCCAAACTCTGTTTAGCAATAGCCGCTGTCACATCGTCGGGCACCAGATTGTAACTAAACATCTTTTGCGGATTTAACCACACGCGCATCGAATAATCTTTTGCCCCAAAAACCTGTGCTTGCCCCACTCCCGGCACCCGTTTGATTTGTGGTATCAGGTTGATATTGGCATAATTTTGCAGAAAAAGCTCATCGTACCGATCATTATCTTCGGTGTATATACTGAAGATCATAATCATGCTGTTTTGCTGCTTCGAAGTCGTTAACCCCATTCGAATCACCTCCTGCGGCAGGATCGGCGTAGCTTGTTGCACACGATTCTGCACATTTACTGCTGCCTGATCCGGATCTACGCCCTGCTTGAAGACAACACGCACGGAAAAAGTTCCATCATTACTGGCTGTGGAAGTGATGTATTCCATATCCTCCACCCCATTGATTTGTTCTTCCAATGGTGTTACGACCGAGCGCAACACGGTCTCACTATTTCCGCCAGGATAACTTCCTGACACCTGCACCGTAGGCGGCGCTATATCTGGAAACCGGGTCTGCGGTAAACGCAAAAGACCAATCACTCCCAGGATGACAAATATGACTGATATGACCGTCGCCAACACGGGCCGGTCGATTATTCCTCGTATCATGGATACTATTGCTTTATACTATGTTTAGAGATAGATACTAATTTTTGAGCGTGTCTGCCGCAAGGGTTGGCTCCACCACCATGCCTTCATTGAGCACATCAATCCGGTTTAGGGCTATTTTTTCACCTTGCTTGAGTCCGGATTTCACAATATAATTGTTGCCCGACTTGCCGGTGATATCTATTGGCTTCATCACGACCTTATTGCTGTCTGCCAAGGAGAACACGAAGAAGCGGTCTTGAATATCGCGCACACTAGCCATTGGAATGGTCAGCGCATCAGCAATGGTTCGCGTCAGGATTACCTTTCCGGCACCGCCCGAGCGTAAAGCTTTATCCGGATTTGGGAACGTGGCTTTCATTGCGATGCTACCCGTGGTACGATCAATATTTCCACTGGCTATTTCCAATCGCCCCGGATGCGTATAGGTAGTACCATCTGCCATAATGAATTTCACGGCATCGATCCCCTGATCGGTTTTACTGTCCTTTACAAAAGCGATAAAATCTGCTTCCGTTAGGGAAAAATAGACATTAACTTCGTTGATCTCCGACAGCGTTGTCATAGGCGTAGCATCATTAGGGGTTACCAGATTACCAATACGCTTAGGAATACGACCTATATAACCACTTACCGGCGCTTTGATCAAGCTGAAGTCGGCATTGATCTCGGAAGATCCGAGTGCAGAACGAGCCTGAGACACCTGCGCTTTAGCCGCGGCATAAGTGGCCTCTGCTGCTTCAAGCTGCAACTCCGTGTAGACCTTGCCGGCAACCAAAGGCCGTACTTTCTCTAATTCAATCTTGGCACTCTGCTCTGCTGCCAATGCGGCCTCGTATACTGCGCGGCTGCTGTTTACTTGCTCGTTGAACACATCGGCTTTAATGCGAAACAGCGATTGTCCTTTCTGCACATATCCACCTTCCTGCACAAAGATCTGATCCAGATAACCGCTCACCTGAGCTTTGATATCTACATTTACAATTCCTTCAATCGATCCTGGGTATCTCTTTTCTACCTGTGCTGACCCGGAATGCAATGCTAGAAAGTCAACATCGGGCGTGGCCGGTGCTGGTGCTGATTCTTCTTTCGTTCCGCAGGATATCAAAATTCCAAAAGTGGCCAGACCCCATGTGAAGATCATCATTATTCTGTTCGCGAGGATACGCTTTTTCATATCGTAAAATTCTATTTTGAAATGCAAAATTAAGTAAATAGGTAAATGTAAATGTCAGCCAAGTTTACCGAAGTGTAAAATTTGGGTACTCAAGCGATACCCTAAGGATTCTGAAGTAACGGCTTATTTTGAATGAATAGTGAATTATTAATAATTCAACCAATTTTTAAATAGGGATGCCTTTTCGCGGCTGATGATCACCTCTAATGCTGGATTCTGTTTAATATCTACTTTAAGCTTACCATTGAAATAATTATGCACTTGACCTATAGCATCGACACATACGATGAACTGACGATTAGCGCGGAAGAAAACCGAAGAATCCACCTGTTGCTCTAACTCTTCCATCGTTAAAGGAATCACTTCCTCACTACCATCTGAAAGACGTGCTCTTGTAATTTTCCATTCGGAATAAAAATAAATGACATCCTGCACTAAGATGGATTTATACCCATCCTTATAGGGAAGTAAAAAACGCTTGCGAAAAGGCTTAGGTTGAAAGAAGTGGATCAAATCATCTAAAGCATGCTGGTTTAATACACTCGGATGTTGCTGAGATTCCAATTTCTCCAACGCGGCAGACAGTTCTTCTTTCTCCACAGGTTTTAGCAAATAATCAATGCTGTTGTGTTTGAAAGCACGTACTGCATACTCGTCATACGCTGTGGTAAAAATAATAGGACAATCAATTGGTTTGCGTTCTAAAATTTCAAAACTCAATCCGTCGGATAATCGCACATCCATCAGCATAACATCTGGGCAGGCATTGGCTGCTAACCAATCCAGTGTTTCGGAAACGCATTCCAATACACCAATCACTTCGGCTCTCGGCCTAAGCTCTTTAATTAGTCGCTTTAAGCGGTCTGCATTCGGTTTTTCGTCTTCAACGATGAGTATTTTCATAATTTAAACAGTGGAAGTGTAACGGCGAAAGTATCTTCATCCTGCTGAATATTAGGCTCTGCTGTAGATAGTAATTTGTATCTACGTTTAATATTCTTAATACCAATTCCAGATGATGGAATCTCTTTTCCTAGCGGAAGAAGCGTATTTTCTACTAGTAATTCTCCAGCATCTGTGGTATGTATTCTTATCTGCAACGGGTCTCGTTTGCTCGTTTTGTTATGTTTTAAAGCATTTTCTACTAAAAGCTGTAAAGTAAGCGGCGGCAAGTGATAAGAACGGTATTGAGGATCTACCTGTATATCAAACTGTACACCATCGCCAAAACGCTGCTGTATGAGATAGCGATAAGGTGTTAGAAACTTTAACTCTTCATCAAGTGTAAGCACATCTTTTTTAGCATTGACCAAAAGGTACCGATAAATTCGGCTAAAATTCTCGGCATATTCGTATCCTACCTGCTGGTTTTCCAAAATAAGCTCTGAAAGTACGCTGAGATTATTAAATACAAAATGAGGATCTATTTGGAGCTTCAAGGATTGCAATTCTGCCTCCATGGCTACTTGGCTAAGTTCTGCTGAGCGGATAGCCTCGTTCTTCCAGTTTACAACAAGATAATTCCCAATATTGATTCCCATGATCATCAAGGAGATCACAATACTCACTAACACCCAACGCAGCATTTCCCGCGTTTCCGCTTCCATGGCTAACGGATTATTGTCTGCAATAGGCTGATCTGCAAATATATAAGGACAAATCAGACTGAATAATTGATTAATCAGCATGACGACCGTAAGGTTCAAGATTGTTTCGGCAGCAAGCCTCTTCCCCGGATACTGCGTCCAGGAGATCTTTGTATTCAGCCATTTACCAATATTAATGCTCGACTCGGATATTAGAAAGCAAAATAATAAGGATGTCATCAGATCTAAAAGCACCTGATCACCAGGACGCGTGAAGAATGTATCCCAATAGACAGAGAATGGATCCATCAAGTATACCACTAGGTACAGCAGGAGAAAAGCAGACACTACGTAGATTATCCGCTTGGCCGTGTTATTCAGGAAGCTATCTCTGGTATTATTCATTCATCAAATTATTTATTTTCAGGTTACCGATTACCCACAATACAAATTTGCAAATTTTAACCCTTGCGTACAGCCTAATATGACCAAAGCTCCCATATATTAAACTGAAAACGATGATTAACAGACTGAAGCGTAATCAAAAATATACCGTATTTACACGATAAACCTGCGTTTATTACGGTATTTAGCAGTTAATACTACGTAATAGCATGGGTAAATGCTGCGATTGGCATCGACTTTGTAACTATCCGATACAATACATTAGCACATTTTTTTACACAGCATATAATAAGCATCAGTCATCCACCCCCCGGATGACTTTTGTCTTTTAAAACCTTTCTTTTCTAATGCTTACCTTCTCATAACCCGGTTTTCAAACGCCTGCTTGGTAATTAACGTTCAAGATTAATTGTCAAAATTTTGTCTAAAAACTAAATTTTTTCAAAAAGATTTGAATAGTGTACTTTTTACACTATCTTTGTGTCATCATAATTTAGGTTTATAATTGGTTAGTAAAGGTTTTCATTCTCCCCGTTTGAAAACCTTTTTTTATGCCCCGGAAATAACATTTTTACTCACTTCTTGTTCTTTCAACAGTATTTATATCACTCACAAATAGATAGACAACATCATGAGAACAAATTTATTAGGTGCAACGCTACTATTCAGCACCCTGATCGTTACGTCGTGCGACAACACGCAAGAAAATAAAAAGGGTACAGACCAAATTGAGGAACAAAATCGCTCCTTTGATCAAACGCCCGATCTCCAGGACAGCGTACAATTGGATTCCATTACGGGAGATTCTGTGGATTACAATAAGCCGGAATCACCGCGTATGTAAATTGATCTACTATATCTATGCCAGTATCACGACCTTTTTTCGTGATGAAAAACAAATGAATTTTTGTGGCGTTCGAATGCCAAATGCCAACTATATCGTGACAAAGCCTTTCAAATCGATCCCAAAAGATTTGTTAAATTTGCTGGCTCATTGATCCTGGTATTTACAATTATGAAAAAGATTTCATTTCTTATTTTCTGGTATGCACTGGCATGCTGTATCACTTCTAATTCTTACGCACAGGTGGAACGACCAAAACTAGTGGTCGGTTTAATGGTCGATCAGATGCGATGGGATTACCTTTATCGTTTTGCTGACCGATATGGAGATGATGGGTTTAAACGATTGTTAAAACAAGGATTCTCCTGTGAAAATACCCTGATCAATTATGTACCTACTTTTACTGCAATAGGACATAGCTCCGTATATACGGGCTCGGTTCCCTCGATTCATGGGATCGCGGGAAATGACTGGATTGAGCAAGCTACTGGACAATCGATGTATTGTACCGAAGATGATCTGGTCAAAGGCTTGGGAGCAGATGGCAAAGAAGGACAGCAATCACCGAGGAACCTATTGGCTTCTACCGTAACTGATGAGTTGCGCTTAGCTACCAATTTTAGATCGAAGGTGGTGGGAATTTCCATTAAAGATCGCGGGGGGATATTACCTGCCGGTCATCTGGCGAATGCAGCTTACTGGTTTGATAGCAAATCAGGCAACTGGATTTCCAGTACATTTTACATGGATGCGCTACCCAAATGGGTCAATAATTTCAACAGTCAGGATTTAGCCACCAAATACATCAACCAAGATTGGAATACACTCTATCCAATCAACAGCTATGTCAATAGTATTGCCGATGACAATATTTATGAAGGTACGTGGCCTGGTGAAGATAAGCCTGTATTTCCGAGAAAGACTTCTGAACTCGTTAAGGACGCAGGTTTGGAGTTGATAAAAACGATGCCGCAAGGCAATACTTTCACATTAGATTTCGCGAAGGACGCTATCAAAAATGAACAACTGGGCAATAATCCAGATGCACAGACAGATTTCTTGTGCGTCAGTCTATCCGCCACTGATTATATCGGCCACCGATATTCACTGTCTTCTGTGGAGATTGAAGACACTTACCTGAGACTGGACCAGGACATTGCTGAATTTTTGAAATACCTGGACGACACCGTCGGTGAGGGAAATTACACTTTTTTTCTGACAGCAGACCACGCAGTTTCGTACAATCCATTGTATTATACCGATCAAAAAGGAAGCGGAGGGTATTTATTTAGCCGGCAAATTCAACGCAACTTAAACGAAGTACTAAAGGAGCAATTTGGTCAAGACGGGCTTGTGATTAGCTTAACGAATTATCAAGTACATCTTAATAATAGCTTAATAGATTCTCTGAGCCTTGATGATACTGCTATCCGAAATAGGGTGATCAAAACCCTGAATAAGGAAGAAGGAATTGCCTACGTTGTTGATTTGGAAGGTCATCAAAACATGTTGCTTCCAGCTCCACTGCGCGAGAAGATCATTAATGGTTATAATCGCAAACGAAGCGGATCTATACAAATTATCGTAGACCCGCAATGGTATGCTGGCACACCACGCTCTCCAGGTACTACACACGGCGTCTGGTCACCTTATGATTCTCATATTCCGTTGATTTTTATGGGCTGGGGAATTCCACAAGGGAAAAGTAATAGGCCGGTAGAAATTATTGACATCGCGCCAACTATATCTTCGCTGCTACATATTATGGAGCCAAACGGTAGTATTGGCAAGCCGATTACAGAAGTACTAAGCCATTAAATAATAAAGCCTCCATCGAAAACGATGGAGGCTTCACACATTTAATATTCAAACACAATCGACCAATTATATTAATCGTTAGGGCATCAATACGTGATCAATTACATGGATCACGCCATTAGATTGGTTTACGTCTGCAATAGTGATTTTAGCATCTCCACCTTTGCTATCTTTGATGTATAAATCCTTATCTTTTTTCCAGATGGTTAGTTTCTCTCCTTGAACCGTAGTCAATTGTGCTTTACCATCTTTGTCCAACTTTTTCCAGATTGCTTTTGCATCCAATTTACCCGGTACCACATGGTAAGTCAAGATATTTGTCAACATTGCTTTGTTTTCTGGCTTAACTAAGGTTTCTACCGTACCAGCTGGAAGCATATCGAATGCAGCATTTGTTGGTGCGAAAACAGTGAAAGGCCCTTTACCGGATAATGTTTCTACTAATCCCGCTGCTTTTACCGCAGCCACCAATGTGGTGTGGTCTTTAGAATTAACCGCATTTTCTACAATATTTTTCGACGGATACATTGGAGCTCCTCCTACGGTAACCGTTTTTTCTTTCATTTGTGCTTGCACATCTACTGCTTGTGAGGAAAGTGCCAGTGCTAAAACTGCTGCACTCCATAATGTTGCTTTTTTCATGATAATATTTTTATAGAATAAATTGTATTGTTGTTTCTCTCATTTACGATAGCTTGCTGACTTTGGATGTAAAAACAAGCTTTTTTTTTATTTTTTATCGTTAATAACCTTATGATCAGGCTCAAAATCTAAACTAATAGAATTCATACAATAACGCTTTCCAGTCGGCTCAGGTCCGTCGTCGAAAATATGACCCAGGTGAGATTCACACCGGCCACATTGTACTTCTGTACGTTCCATACCATAGGAAAGATCTTTCAGGTAGATAACGGATTTTTTGCGTACCGGCTCATAAAAAGAGGGCCAGCCACAAGTGGAAGCAAATTTAGCGTCCGCTCGGAAAAGCTGATTGCCACACACGGCACAGTAATACGTGCCGGGATCATCCAAATCAGTATACTTGCCTGTAAATGCCTGTTCTGTGGCACCCTCGCGAGCAACGGCGTAAAGATCTGCCGGAAGTATTTTCTTCCATTCGGCATTCGATACTTTTAGTTTTTTGATATCGGTACGGCTATAATAAGGGTTGTCCGTTTGCGCTTCTGCGACACCTGTCGTAAAAAATACGGCAAGCATGAACAGTAGCGTAGAAATTGGATGTGTATTGATTGCTCTCATTGTTTTAGTTTTAAATACTTTATTATATACGTCGGGAGATTGCTTATGGTTTTAGGGATAATGGTACTATGGAAAGAAAATTTATAAGAGTCTTGATTTTTGATAAGTAATCCCTACATTTGATACAAATACAATTTGATTGAGCCCAATACGACATCTTTCAGAAGAAACGCTAATCAGTTTGCTCCAAAAAAGGGATCGCAGAGCATTTAATTATCTTTATGATAGTTACTCTGGTGCACTATATGGAGTAGTGATTCGCATCGTCTTACATAAGAATTATGCTGATGAGGTGATTCAAAATGTATTTGTTAAGATATGGAATCATATCGAACAATTCGATCAACAAAAGGGACGCGTATACACTTGGATGCTGAATATTGCGCGCAACGCCGCAATAGATTATATAAAATCTAAGGGAGTAAAGAACGAACAAAAAAACCAATCGCTTCCCGATATCGTAAATAGGTCTGAGAGTTCTAATTATGCTGTGACAGAACCTCAAGAAAAAACAGATTTAATTGGACTCAAAGAAGTGTTAAACGCTTTGAAACCAGAATGGAGAAAGCTGATTGACTTGGCTTACTATCAGGGATATACTCAAAAAGAAATCGCTGAAGAATTAGATCTACCTATTGGAACTGTTAAAACGAGGGTGCGGGCGGCATTGTTACAGCTGAAACAAGTGTTGAATGAATATCAATAACGGCAGTGGATATTAAAGAATACATATCATCAGGAATTATAGAATCGTACGTTCTAGGTATCGCTACCGAAGAGGAAGTGAGCATACTGGATTGTGTACGCAACAAACATCCTGAAGTAGAAGCGGCCATCAGAGAAGTAGAGATCCTATTCGAAGATACAGCCACGCTACAAGAGATCGCACCTCCTGCGGACTTGCGAGACTCTATTTGGGCTACCTTAGAACAGAATGAGAAGGACCATATTCATCAGAAACCGGAAATGGTCGAAGTTGAATACGATGCACCTGTTACAAACACCGTGCCGAATCGTCGTGTCATCCAATTTAGTCCTCTAGCGACTGCTGCAACAGCTTTATTGGTTTGTAGCATTGGTGTAAACGCATACCTTTATCAGCAGCGCAACGCGACTAATGTTGCGATGGCTCAAAGCGAAACTAAAAACAGTACTACAGAATTGCTTTTAGCAGATGCTTATAAAAGTCTGGATATGTTGCAAAATCCTGCAGTCAGCATGGTATCATTAGCTGGTGTGGAAAACCATCCTGAGTTAAGTGCGGTCGTATTTTGGAATAAGGAAGACAGCAAAGTTTATCTCATGGCAGATAAACTACCCAATGCTCCAGAAGGCAAGCAATATCAACTATGGGCCTTAATTGACGGACAACCAGTGGACGCTGGTACAGTTCCATTGATGAAAGAGGAAGTAATGCATGCTATGAAATCGATCTCCGAAGCGCATGCTTTTGCCATTACCTTGGAAAATAAAGGTGGCAGCCCTTCCCCTACTCTTTCTGAATTACAAGTGATCGGACAAATCTAGTTCACTCTTTTCTACTATTTTCGGACTAATAACTGAAGCTTCATTCTAAATGAATAGGAGTTTACATCTATTGAGCAATATCAAGCATCCATACATTTATTAATATAATATAGTATAGTGCTTATCAATAGGAAAATACTGCAGCGCACAAGTCCTGTGTAGAGGTAGACAAAAAAAGGTCTGTTTCATCGAAACAGACCTTACTCTCACATCCCCCTCCCTACAAATCTAATCATGCAATGCCTTTATCAGCTTACGCTTGAATAAAAAGACCTGCAATATCTAATACAGCTGGTGCTGTTAATGGTTCGTCAAAAGACTGTGTGGCAATAGCTGGAGTAAATCTACCGCTAACACCTGTTAATGTAGTAATATCTACACCTCCTTGTATTAGGTTATCTTCACCTGCATACACTGGATCTACTGCTGCTCCGATTCCAGAATCGTTTGCTCCAGTAATCCAAGGTCTTTGGTTAGCTGCTGCACCACCACGCGCTCTACGCATTGATCTCACGTGTGCCGCGTGACGCGCTTCTACAGAGTGAATCTGTAAAGCTGCTGTCAAAACCACCCGGTTTCCTTTCAAAATACCGGCTTGTCCTTTATAAGCACGTACTCCTGTATCTTCAAAAGCTTGTGCCAAAGCCAAAAATGTATCATAGTCACTAAATACGTTGGCAAAAGCTCCGCCTGCTGTGAAGTCAAACGTCGGTTTAGAAACCGCGTTTCCTTGCAACACGCTTTTTAGAAATTCTACGTGAGCTACTTCATGATCACGGATTGTAATGATAGCATCTCTAGCTGCACCTGAAGGGATTAAGCCCGCACGGCTCGCTCCGATCGTATAGTATTCTGCTTCCAGGTACTCCAATGTTAGGGCATAATTCAATACACCATTCACATCGGTAGGTGCAGACTGTCCATATGCTTTGTTAAATAAAGCCGTAACTGCCAAAGGCAACGCTGCTAAAGACACTTTCTGTCCAAGATTGAACATATTGCGAATAGCCTGACGACGTGGACTGATTCGTTCGTTGAACTCAGGATCCACCTGAGAAATTGACTCGAAAATATTTTGTAAATTCATGATGTTCTGTTTGTAGTTAGAAATTAATAAGTAGGTAGATCGCGGACATCCACTTTAGACTTGATGAATGGTGCTGCCGCCTGCAGAACCTGCGTTGGGCTGTTAGAAACATCCAGACCATTGCTATCAATTACTTCACTGTTCGCAAATGATCCATTACTAATCAGATCACGGATCACCGCAGCGTGACGCGCCTCTACAGAAACAATTTTACCTGCCAACAAAAGATATTGTTCATCTTTAATCAACCATCCAGCACCATTGTAAGCAGATACACCTAAATCTTCAAAAACTTTTGCTGTACCCAATACACTGTCTCTGCTCGAAAAGTTGACTGCAGAGAAATCAAATTCTAAGGAGTTAATAGCCCCTCTACCTAGCGCAGCCTTGAAAAATTCGCGGTGAGCTACCTCATGGTCACGTACATCTGTAAGCAACGTTCTTTCTAGATCAGATATTCCTGAAAATGGTCTATTGGCTACTTCAATATAAAATGCAGCTTCCAATTGCTCTAAAGCGTAAGCATAATTTAAAATTGCAATATCACCACTTCCAAAATAGAAGCCACTGCCATTCATATCGTCTGGCCCATCATCTTTGTTACAGCTTGCAAAATTTAATAAAGCAACACCAGCGAGACCGCCGCCAGCGAGTTTCAAAAAGTTTCTTCTTTGAAGTCCTTTGCTTGTATGATCGGATTCCTCCGCATACAATTGGTCTTTCAATGCGTTTGTTTCTTTCATGACAATATATTTTAGTTTTAATATGATAGTTTTATGACATGTACGATTAAACCATCCTACTTGGATTTTCACCCGCATGATTATTTTTAATAATATGCCCTCACGACATCAAAAAGGCATAAAATATTTTAAAATAAGTTATATTTCACCGTCTATTAACACAGTCTTTCTTCCAAATACCAGCATGTTGATGCAAACTAAAACTTGGTATTAATGGTTAAACATGTATTAATTTGCAGTTAGTAAACACATAAAAAATGATAGCAACAAAAGGTTATGCCGCACTTAAAGCGGGAGAAAAATTAGTCTCATGGGATTTTGAGCGTAGGGATTTAGGTCCGAAAGACGTCCAATTCGACATATTGTATTGTGGCGTATGCCACTCAGATCTGCATCAGATTCGCGATGATTGGTTCAAAGGCCTATATCCTATGGTACCTGGGCATGAGATTGTAGGTCGTGTGGCACAAATCGGAGATCAGGTAAGTAAATTTAAAGTTGGTGATCTGGTAGGCACGGGATGTATGGTAGACTCCTGTGGTGAATGTGAAAGTTGTCATGATGGGGAAGAACAGTACTGTGCAGAAGGAAACGTTCAAACCTATAATAATGTCAACAAATACACAGATGGTATGCCTACCTACGGCGGATATTCGAAAACCATCGTGGTAAAAGAAGAGTTTGTATTGAGTGTACCAGAGAATTTATCATTAGCAGGTACTGCACCGCTACTCTGTGCCGGAATTACGACTTATTCTCCGCTACGCCATTGGAAAGTAGGTAAAGGATCGAAGCTAGCCGTTTTGGGGTTAGGCGGACTAGGACACATGGCAGTGAAGTTTGGTGTAGCATTTGGTGCCGAAGTAACCGTGTTAAGTACTTCAGAAAGTAAGCGTGAAGATGCAAAACGTTTAGGAGCGCATCATTTCATCGTGACTAAAGACGAAAAAGCATTTAAAGACGCGCGCAAATCTTTTGATTTTATTCTGGATACGGTTAGTGCGGAGCATGATATCGCATCGTATATGTCTCTATTAAAGACAAACGGTACTCATATCTGTGTCGGCGTACCTCCGAAGCCAGCGCAAATCCCACCTTTCTCCTTGATTATGTCGCGAAATAGTGTTGCCGGATCCATGATTGGTGGTGTTGCCGAAACACAGGAAATGCTGGACTTCTGTGGTAAACACGATATTGTCTCCGATGTAGAGGTGATCGACATGGATTACATCGACCAAGCTTATGAAAGAATGGAGAAAAATGATGTAAAATACCGTTTCGTAATCGACATGGCTAACTTTTAATAGTTAGCCATCGAATATTTATTTAAAAAAGTTAGCATTATGTCAAAATTATTCAGTCCGATTACCATAAAATCCATCACTCTAAAGAACCGAATCGTGACGTCTCCAATGTGCATGTATTCTGCCGAAGATGGTTTCGCGACAGACTGGCATTTAGTACATTATGGCACTCGAGCAATGGGAGGTGCAGGCACGGTGATGCTGGAAGCTTCCGCCGTACGCCCAGACGGGCGGATATCTGTTGGTGATCTAGGGATTTATAAAGACGGGCATATAGACGGGCTCACCCGTATCGCTAAATTTATTAAAGACAATGGATCGGTGCCTGCTATCCAACTGGCACATGCCGGCCGCAAAGGAAGCACCTGGGTTGCAGGTGATCAGATGAAAGTATTGCATACGAAAGAAGAAGGAGGCTGGACTCTATTAGCTCCGTCTGCTATCGCTTTTTCGTCCGATACACCTACGCCAAGGGAGATGAACAACGAGGATATTTTACAGCTCCAGCATGACTTCCGCGCAGCCGCAAAAAGAGCAAAGCAAGCAGGTTTTGAATGGATAGAAATTCACAGTGCACACGGGTATTTGGTCAATGAATTCCTTTCTCCGCTGTCCAATAAACGTACCGACTCTTATGGCGGGAGCCGCGAAAACCGAGCAAGGTTTCTTTTAGAAATTGTGGAGGCCGTAAAAGAGGAATGGCCTGTAGATCTTCCAATATCAGTGCGAATTTCTGCTACAGATTGGACTGAAGAGGGTTGGACTTTAGCGGATTCTAAGTGGCTTACCGAGAAGTTGGTTGAAGCTGGTGTAGACATTATTGATGTCTCCAGTGGTGGTGTGGTCGGTGGTATACGTATTCCGATAGGCCCCGGATACCAACTACCGTTAGCAAGTGGCTTGAAGAGTTCGCTCGGTGAAACTGCCGTCGTGGGCACCGTTGGACTAATCACGAACGCGCAACAGGCGGAAACTATATTGGTCAATGGTGATGCAGATTTGGTATTTCTCGCTAGGGAATTATTGCGCAACCCCTATTTTCCATTGGCAGCTGCAGCAGAACTTGGAGAAAAATCTACTCCCCCGGTACAATATACACGTGCATTCGTATGATAAATAATGAGGGAATGAATAAAGGTATAAACGTAGAAAGTACCTGTTAATTAGTTTCTAAAAACTAATTACAATTCAGATTGTAAATAGAGCAGTAATTATTAATTCCTTATACATATGCAGCAATCAACGAGAGAGCCTTTAGATATACTACACGATTTGGTCAAAATTAACAACGATCGAATGGAAGGTTATACGAAGGCTATTGAATTACTTCCAGGCGGCCAACATACTGATCTGCGTAAAGTATTTGAAATGTACCGTGGGCAATCTCATGACTTTAAGGAAGAAATCACTCCACTAGTTTTGCAAATCGGACAAGGGCCGATAGATGGCACGCCTCTTAGCGGGAAAATATTCCGCGCATGGATGAGCTTGAAAGCAGCCTTATCCTCCACAGATCGCGCTAGTATATTAGAGCTTGCAGAACGTGGTGAAGATGAATTTACTAGCGCATACACCAATTTTTTGGAGAATGAAATCGGAGAAGATAATCCAATCCGCCAAATGGTATTGAGGCAGAGTCAGGAACAACGAAGTGCCCATGAGCACATCAAAATGCTTCGCGATAATGCCCGGGTAAATACCTGATTTAAACGCGACAACTCTAATCGTGATGCAGGTACTTTCCCGGTATCAGCCCACTATATATGCGTTTAATAATAATCGGCCTAAATTAAATACTTTAGGCCGATTCTACCGATCCGCTATTGTAAAGGTTTAAACCGGATTAGCTATAGCATACTGCGCCTTATGGGAAGTGAGATGTTAGGAAATTTAACAGAAAATCCGTACCTTTGTCCTAACACCTCAGGATAGTCCGGCTAGACTAGCTAGGACACGGGATTAGTCAACAGTCAAAATGTTGACGATTTCATTATTGTTTCACTTAAATCCATTTATGTCAAGAAATCAGCTCACATTCAAAAAGAAAGAACGCGCTAAAAAGCAACAACTGAAGAAAAAAGAAAAGTTGGAAAAGCGAGAGTACAACAAATCAAACAACAATAAAGGTAAAGATCTAGAAGAAATGTTTGCCTATGTTGATGAGTTTGGTAATATCTCGAACACTCCGCCAGAGACGACCTACAAATTCAAAGAAGAGGATTTGCAACGTCCTGCCGACCCAACAGAAGTTTACCGCTTCGGTAAGGTCTCTTATTTCAACGATGCCGGTAGATACGGCTTCATTCGTGATAACGAAACGAGTGATACAGTTTATTTCAACGATCGCCTAGCAGGCATCGATCTTAAGATTGGTGATAAGGTGAAGTTTAAATATGCGCGCAGCAAACAAGGTAATCAGATAACCGAAGTCGAGCTACAAAATTAACCCTTTCGAGGGTGACCGTCAAATGCCCGACATGCATTTGCCACTATATAAAAAAGCCCTGATATTATCCATTTCTTTATGAATGGATAATATCAGGGCTTTTTTGAATGATCAGAAATCTGTGTTACACACCCTCCTCGATCTGAAAACCAATCAGCTTCTGAATACTTTTCAGTACACTGCGCTCCTCTTGGCTACAGAAAGATAAAGCGACTCCTCCTCTACCTGCACGGCCTGTACGACCGATACGGTGTACGTAGGTTTCGGAATCTGCTGGCAAATCATAGTTGATAACGTAAGGCAGTTCATGTATATCAATACCACGTGCGGCAATATCGGTTGCTATCAACATATTGATCTTACCCGCCTTAAAATCTCCCAAAGCTTTCTGACGTGCATTTTGCGATTTATTACCATGGATAGCGGCAACAGTAATACCATGTTTGGATAATTTCTTGACCAAACGATCCGCACCATGTTTAGTACGTGTAAACACTAAAGACTGCTTAATGCCTTTGTCTTTCACTACTCGGATCAAGAAATCAACCTTATCCGTCTTTTCTACGAAATAGATGGCTTGCTTAACGGTCTCTGCCGTAGAAGATACAGGAGATACGGAGATCTCCTTTGGCTTCTGCAAGATTGTATTTGCAAAAGTCCGAATAGCAGGTGGCATCGTAGCCGACAAAAATAACGTCTGACGCTTAGCAGGTACATGCTTCAAGATGCGTTTAATATCATGGATAAATCCCATGTCCAGCATATTATCTGCCTCATCCAATACCAAGTACTCCACTTGGTTTAACTTGATCAAACCTTGATTTATCAAATCTAAAAGACGGCCAGGCGTAGCTACTACAATATCCAAACCAGCTTTAATTGCATCTACCTGACGGGATTGCGTAACGCCTCCAAAAATCACGGTATGTTTCAATCCAGTGAATTTGCTAAACATCGCGAAGCTTTCTCCAATTTGTATACTTAACTCTCTAGTAGGTGCCAACACAAGCGCTTTGATACCGCTGCGTTTTGCGGTTGTGGCCTGACTAATTAACTGGATAATCGGAATGGCGAAAGCGGCTGTTTTTCCGGTTCCTGTTTGTGCACATCCTATCAAATCATCGCCTGAAAGTATTACGGGAATCGCTTGCTCTTGTATGGCGGTAGCTTGTGAGTAGTTTACCTCTTTCAAGGCTTTTTTTATAGGATCTATTAATCCCAAATCTTCAAATGTCATTTTTCTTTAAGTTGAACGTTGAACCCGCTCTTCACGATTATTGCGAAAAACAGGACATCAAATCTGTAAATTTAGATGTCGGGCTGAATATTGCAAATAAGCTGGGGGTAGCAGAAAATAAGCATAGGCAGAGCCTCAATCGTCCACAAAAGTAGGTATATAAAAGTTGATAACGCAATTTAATCCACACTGCTGAGTGTGGCGATCATTTCGTGGGTTTTTTGTTTCAACTCATCCGGAAAATCTGACAAAGCGTCGTCTTTCAACGCAAATAATCCCTGTTCCTCATACATATCTGGCTTATAGAAGCAAGATCTAATAGACTTCGCTTTAGACTCAGATCCAGAGAAATAGGATTTAAACTCAGAATCGATCGTCTCCACTAACTTATCTAACTGCTCTTTGGTAATGCTGTGTGTATTCATATCTTATATACAATCGAACACATCAAGTAGTTTTAGCCCCCTAGTTTCCTAGGTAATATGACTCACTGTGTAGCACGTTGTAAATTCGTAATATTATACTACCTTTATAGACTATTTTAGTCGGTATGGCAGTAAACCATGTTCTCTGTGAGAACGAACCAATCCAGTTTGTTGGTCGGATTCAAAGTTTTGGGAAGCTAATAATTCTGGATCATAAGCAATGTATCATAGGTTTTAGCGAAAATTGGGACTATTATTTGGGTGAAGAGGACTTAGCTGTTTATTTGGGCGAACCAGCGGATAAGCTCTTTACACGATTTGCCGCGCACGCTAGCGAAAAGCTCATTGCCTTTATTGATGGAATACCGCTCACTGGAGATGATAGGCACGTGATGCCTCTTCAGCTAGATGGGTACAACTACATTGTTAAAGCATATCGCGTAGAACAACATCTTCATGTCGAATTGGAAGATGTTGGTGATGTTAACGAGCATACTTTACTCCTCTCCTCGTATTCTAAAAAAATCAATCAAGCTGGAGAACACGTTTGGGATGCGCTATGTGAAAATATACGTTCTATAATTGGTTATGACCGTGTAATGATTTACCAATTCTTGGAAGATAACAGCGGACAGGTTATTGCGGAAAATAAGCGAAGTGACATCTCCTCCTATTTCGGATTCCGATTTCCTGAATTCGATATCCCTAAACAGGCACGAGCACTGTACTTGAAACACCACGTTAGGCAGACATGGGATATTGACGGACAGACCTACGCAATTTTATCGAATCAAGCGGCTCCTTTTGATTTGACTACCTGCAACTTACGTGCTCTTTCGCCAATCCACCTCCAATATTTGAAAAATGCTGGCGCTCAGGCAAGTATGAGTTTTTCGATCATTGTACAAGGCAAATTATGGGGACTAGTCGCATGCCAGCATAGCATGCCAATTCATGTAGACTATCCAAAACGCACACTTGGATTATTCCTAACCGAATTTGCTGTTAATAAACACCTCACTATTGCCAGTGAACGAGATTTGGAATTCGATCGTCGTATCGCTTCTTTAGAGTTAAAACTGAAAGAAAGCATGCTGATTAAAAGTGATGTACTCACCGCACTACGCTCAGATTTGCCTGAATTGGCCAAACTCATCGATGCCGATGCGATAGTAGTTGTCAACAAAGATCAGTTACTCGTTCATTGCACCACGTTAAATAATTATCAAATTCTCGAATTACATCAATTTGTATCGGCCACAACCGAAAAATTAGTATTCGAGGATCATTGTTTTGCTATAAATCATCGAGAAAAGTTATCCTTCGAGCTACCATTTGCAGGTCTTTTGCGAGTAGATATTGACTTGAGCCGATCGTTTAGCATCTATGCGTTACGAAATGAAGTAATCACAGAAGAGGAATGGGCAGGCAATCCCGAGAAGATTATGGAATATGATGCGCAGGAAGATTTATTCCGACCATCTCCGCGACAGTCTTTTGATGCTTGGAGAAAGCAAATTCATGGCACAGCACCCCAGTGGACCAATGATCAGGTATTTTCTCTGAAAAGAATTAGACAGATTGTTCGGGAAAGCATCCTACGTAAATCCGAAGAGATCATCAGTCTAAATCAGGAGTTAATACAACTCAACAATGCATTGGATACCTATTCGTACACGGTTACGCACGACCTTCGTAATCCCTTGTCTTCCATAAAGCTAACTGGACAGTTTTTGCAAAAGAAATTAGGAAAAGAGCATGAGCTCGTTGCCCGAGGCGCCAGCAATATATTGGATTCTGTAACGGTGATGGAAAATTTGATGGAAAAAATCTTGGAGTTTTCCCGCGCAAAAGTATACCAATACGAGCCAGAATGGGTCGATGTATCTACCTCCATTCGGAAGATCATTCAGGAGAATGTAGCACGATACAATAAGGACGTTGCGAACATTGAGGTTAAAAACCTACTTCCACTCTACGGAGAGAAAACGTTGTTTCATCAGATCTTTGCTAACATTATTGGAAATGCAATCAAATATAGCAGTAAAACGGAAAAAGCACATGTATGCATAGAAAGTCATGTCAGAAACAACAGTATCTATTATCGTATCACAGATAATGGCATTGGCATTGATGCTGATGAGCTGGCAAACATCTATGATGTTTTCAAACGCATGTCCAACTCCTCTGGTTTTGAAGGGACAGGCGTTGGAATGGCGATTGTGAAGCGTATCGTAGAAAGATTAAATGCTACGATTGACGTGAGCAGCGAGTTAAAAAAGGGTACTACAGTACACCTCGTATTCCCAAATGCTAATATTCCGATCGAAATGCTTTCTCAAAGTACACAGGCTGGCTAATCCTCCCTATGCATACTATAATAAGCGCCCTAGAAGTCTTCGTCGGGAAGAATTTCTGCTACTCGGCCAATGCTACCATCTTCCAAGCGCACCTTGATTCCACGACTATGGTAAGGTGCAGATGTCAACAAATCTTTCACGACTCCTTCTGTCAGCGTACCGGTACGCTGATCTTTCTTCAAGATAATATTCACTAAAGTTCCTCGTTTTATATCTGCTCTCGTTTTACCGTCCATTGTTTTTTCTCCAAAATTACGAAAACTTAAAGTGAGTGGGAACAGTTTAAATTGAATTTTCAATGACTATCTTCGCAAGATGGAGCTTACACCAGAACAACTAAAAGAAGCATTGCTAGGCAAAAAGCATCCCAACAATATTCGGATCAACCCTGCTGCCGTGGTCATCGATGCCGATCAATTTCTTGCTATACAGTTTGATATGGTGGCTCGACACAAAGGCGATCTTCAGCGCTCTGCCGCCTGGCAACGGTTGCGGGAATTCTATATAGCTACGAACGAAAACAGTTAACTAGCTTTCCCACTCCGCAAATCCCAGAAGGATTG
This sequence comes from Sphingobacterium sp. lm-10, assembly GCF_023554555.1. NCBI lineage: Bacteria > Pseudomonadati > Bacteroidota > Sphingobacteriia > Sphingobacteriales > Sphingobacteriaceae > Sphingobacterium > Sphingobacterium sp. lm-10. Next base: position 121,717 of record NZ_JAMJWC010000003.1, on the reverse strand, counting down.
TATAACTTTAGGTACACACGAAGAATTCATATTTTTGTTCAATTATGGAAACAACAGAAAACACGTACTATGAGGGCCAGGTATTATGGGCACAAATCGATGCCAATAGACATTTAAGACACTCGGCTTACGCCGATTTCTGCGCTCAGGCACGATCAAACATGCTTAAAAATATTGGATTATCACTCAACGATTTTGCAAAACATCAGATCGGACCAATCCTTTTTAGGGAAGAATTGATCTACTTCAAGGAGATTCACCTGGATGAGTATATTCGGGTAGAGGTCGAAATGAATAAATACAACATCAGTAATTCACGTTTCTCTTTCCGCCACATTATCTACAAGGAAAATGGTGTGAAAGCAGCCGAAGTAAATGTGGATGGTGCTTGGTTGGATCTTAAAAGCCGAAAGTTAGTGGCTGTACCAGCGGATTGGCAATCCTTTCTTCATCGTATTCCGACCTCAGAAGACTACGTAGAGATCGGCGAATAAGGTATTATACTTACTTTTACACATGCTATTTTTAGTACCCACCCCTATTGGCAACTTGGAAGACATGACGTTTCGGGCGATCCGTATACTCAAGGAATCCGATCTTATACTTGCAGAAGATACGCGTACCAGTGCACCACTGCTGAAACATTTTGGCATTGAGAAAAGAGTATTTGCACACCATCAGCATAATGAGCACAAAGCCGTGCAGGAAATTATTCGCTTTCTGAAAGAAGGCAAACAAATCTCTCTAATTTCGGATGCCGGCACGCCAGCGATCTCCGATCCTGGTTTTCTATTAGTGCGCGAAGCGATACGCGAGGGCATTGAAATACAGTGCTTGCCTGGTGCTACGGCTTTTGTCCCCGCATTGGTCAATTCTGGGTTACCAAACGACCGCTTTTGTTTCGAGGGATTCTTGCCGGTAAAGAAAGGTCGGCAAACGCGATTGATTGCGTTGAGCACGGAAAATCGCAGCATGATTTTCTATGAATCGCCACATCGTATTGAGCGTACTATTGATGATTTTATTCAATATTTTGGTGAATCGCGACAGGCTTCCATTTCCAGAGAGTTATCTAAGCTATATGAAGAAACTATCCGCGGTACCTTGTCGGAATTGAAGAGTCACTTTGCAGAACATCCGCCAAAAGGCGAATTTGTATTCTGCGTAGCCGGACAAGAAAGTTAATAGGGCTTTTTCCTTATCTTTGGTAAATACAGTTGCTTCGTTTTAAACATTTTATAGACTAGAAATGAGTATCGAAAAATATACATGGGATGGCCAGGACGCCAAAGTGGTAGAGAAAATCCACGCAAAAATCCTGGATATGCTGACCTCAGGCGAATCCATCAACTACATTGCTTTGCAAAAAAAACCTGCCGTGACACTATTTCCAGACAGCATCACGCTAAGTAACAAACGCATTTTCTTGTGTGAGTTTGCTAAGCTTGGTTTGGCGACTAACTTCGAGATATTTTCCTGGCACGACATTAAAGACATTTCCTTCAAAGAGGAAATCTTTGGCTCCAAAGTGACCGTCATTCCGTTTACTGGCGAGAACCTTACGGTAGATTATATACCGAAAGTGCAGGCACGCAAGCTGTACCAGTTGATCAAAGAAGCGCTGGATAACATGCAAGATGCGAAAAGCAGCCCGAAGGAGAAGGAAACGCCACTCTCCCCTCCACTGCACGTTCCGCATCCTGCTACTCCTCCGGCACCGAAAGCCATTACCTTTGATGACGAGGAGAGCAAGCTTCCGGGACACTTTGCTCCAGCAATGGATCGCCCTGCACCTGCGGCGATTGACCCGCCGGTAATACCAACGCGTCCAGCCCCTAAAGAAGAAGAAGACGATGAAACCACCAAGAAATTGACGCGTCTGAAAAACTTGTTCGACAGACAACTCATCTCCCAAGGAGAGTACGAAACGAAGAAAGCAGAAATTCTAAGAGACTTATAAGCTTGCACAATGCGCAACAATTATCTTCTGGCACTTTTTAGTGCCTTTTTATTGTGGTTTGCATGGCCACCCATACCCTACAGCAGCCCCCTACTTCTCATTGCATTCGTACCTTTATTGGTCGCAATAGAACAGGTGATTCGTGGAACTTATCCTCGAAAAGGTCGTAAGGTATTTCTACTCTCTTTTGTCACCGGCGTTGTTTGGAATACAGCCTCCATCTATTGGGTGTACAATGCGATGAATGCCTATCTGCCCGCTGGTGTATCGGTATTGATTGCGCTTATTCCTTTCTGCCTGGCTCCGCTGTTAATGGCCTGTGCCTTCCGAGGATATTATGCGCTACGCAAAAAATGGAATATTTGGATCAGCTTTGTAGGCTTAGTTTCCTTCTGGATTGCCTATGAATATTTGCATCAGACCTGGGATCTTGCCTTTCCATGGATGACGCTCGGCAACGGCTTTGCCTCTGCGCATCAGCTCGTGCAGTGGTACGAATACACGGGTGCTTATGGTGGTACTCTCTGGATCTGGATTGCTAATATTTTATCTTTTCTTATTTTCTGGCAATACAAAGTGAAGGTCAGCGCCTATGCGCAATCGCGATTGATCGGACTCCTTGCGGCGATCGTGCTGATCCCAATGGGCTATTCCATCTTGCGATACACACAATATGAAGAGCATATCAACCCGTCGGAAATTGTGGTCGTGCAACCAAACATTGATCCTTACCAGAAATTTGGTTCTATTACGCCAAACCAACAGTTAGACATATTACTTAATCTTTCCCGTCAGGTAGCGAAGCCAAATACAGAATTTTTTGTATGGCCGGAAACCGCTATCTCTTCGCCGAATGGCATCAATGAAGATGATTTTCGGGAATATCCCGCCTATCACCGTATTTTTGAATTCTTGAATGAATACCGCAATGGCAATGTGCTTTCTGGAATAGAAAGCTACCGCATCTACCCGGATCAACAAAGCATTACCGCCAGGAAATATAATGAGGGCGTATTCATCGACCATTTCAATGCTGCAGTATTAATCGACCAGTCAAGTAAGTTGGAGTTTTATCATAAATCAAAATTGGTTCCAGGAGTTGAACAGCTTCCTTTTGGAGAAATTCTGGCTTTTATGAAACCGTTATTTGCACATTTTGGAGGTACTACTGGTGGTTATGGTAGCCAGCTGGAACCTTCTGTTTTGTATTCGCAAAGTGGGATTGGTGCCGCGCCGGTCATTTGTTACGAATCGATCTATGGAAACTACGTGGCCAAGTATATCGAAGACGGTGCACAATTTATCGCCATCGTGACGAACGATGGCTGGTGGAGCGATACCTCTGGCAAGGATCAGCATTTTCAATATGCTCGACTTCGAGCGATCGAAAACCGTCGTTGGGTAGTACGCTCTGCCAACACAGGAATCTCTGGCTTTATAAACCAACGCGGAGACGTGGTGCAAAAAAGTGAATGGTGGGTGCCAGCGGCACTTAGTCAGGAAATCAACCTGAATGAAGATCTGACTTTCTACACGCAATTCAAGGACCTTATCGTATACACTTTTTTATTACTTGGCCTGATGTCGGTTATATTATTATTAGTGAGACGTACACGATAATACGTTTTTGATTTCCGATTAGTTATATTTGTGGCATGCAAGTTTATCTGGATAATGCCGCTACTACCCCGATCGATCCTTTGGTGATCGAAGTGATGGTAGAAGCTATGACAAAAAGTTATGGAAATCCATCGTCTATTCATGGACATGGACGTGAGGTAAAAACCATGATTGAGCGGGCACGCAAAACGGTTGCGAGTCTGATCAACGCTTCGCCTTCCGAAATATTCTTCACTTCGGGTGGTACAGAGGCAGATAACATGGCGATTGTGCGTGCTATTGAGGGTTTTGGTATTACGCATGCGATTACTTCGCCTCTGGAGCATCATGCGGTACTGCACACGTTGGAAGAACTAGAAAAAGAAGGCAAGGTACATTTAGACTTACTTCGGGTCAGTGATACTGGTGTGATCGATTTAGCTCATTTGGAAGAGCTGCTGGCGCAAAACCCCAAAACGTTTGTTTCCATCATGCATGCCAATAATGAGTTGGGCAACCTGACTGACATTGCGCGTGTATCACAAATCTGTCAACAATACAATGCCATTTTCCATTCGGATACCGTGCAGACCATGGGACACTACAAACATGATTTGAAAGAACTACAAATCGATTTCATCACCGGTGCAGCCCATAAGTTTCATGGACCCAAAGGAGTAGGGTTTTTATATATCAACGGAAAAAATAAAATAAAACCGCTATTATTCGGAGGCGCTCAGGAGCGTAATATGCGTGGTGGTACAGAGAATGTATACGGTATCGTCGGTTTGGCCAAAGCATTGGAGTTGGCGTATGCTGATATGGAAGGTCACCAAGAAGCCGTGCAGTCTCTGAAGAGTTACATGAGGGAGCAGTTGATTGAACGTATACCGGAAGTAGCTTTCAATGGCATTGATAACGATAAAGACGCGCTTTATACTGTACTGAATGTATCGCTACCTCCAAGTGATATGGCAGATATGATGTTGTTTAATCTAGACATTAAAGGGATTTCCGCTTCTGGAGGCAGTGCCTGTAGCTCCGGTTCAGACATTGGCTCTCACGTGCTGCGTGGTATCGGGGCAGATCCTCAACGACCATCCGTACGTTTCTCTTTCTGTAAATACAATACAAAAGAAGAAATCGATTACGTGGTAGAGCAACTTGAAAAACTATATGTAAAATCATAAAAAATAATCGGGCTCACCAGATATTGGTGAGCCCGATTATTTTTTATGCATTTTTATAGAAAGCGATAGATCTCTTGAAAGATCAGTCTACTCTATCTAGAATATATTTCCCGGCAAGATTACCAGTCATCTCTTTACCCGAAAGATCGAGTTGACTTAATCGATCTCCCTCTATCTTATAATTATAATCTTCGCTTTCCAGGTGTAGAACATCAGAATCTACACGCCATACACCATCTTTGTGAAAGAGCTCATCACTTTTACCTACATAGGTATAATGAAGGGAATAGGTGCGGTCTTTATTCAAAACGAGTGTTGTGGAGATAGCAGAACAATCTGCACAGGGTAAATTACCCTCATACCTTCCAGAAAGGTTGTATTTCTGCCGACTACGATCTACGTTGGATTCCACATCAGCATTTGCCTTGTTGTTGATACATGATATCGAAACAAGGCATGCCGTCAGGATGGAAATGATATATAAGTAGATCCGCATAGCAACATTTTATCTCTATATTAGACCTTAACAAAAAAAGTACCATTTCCTGATATTGCTCAAACAATTAACAATAATTTACGTTGGAGATTAGAATTCATCCTCTTCGTCTTCTCCCAATGCGAGGTTGTAAGCACCCCGCAATTCGTTTAGGGCGTGCATATTTCGTTTTGATTTGGCTATCTCCATACCTTGTTGGTAGATTTCCAATGCCCTATTAAGTTGCTCTTCCTTTTCTAGAAATTTACCAAAATGATAGTATGTACCTACGTAATCTGGGAAGTTTGAAATCATGTTTTCAAAACCCGCTAACGCATCCAATCTGTTATCCAGCTTTACGTACTCCATAGTAACCGCATAATGTAAGAATGGATCTTGTGGGGATTCTTTTAATAACTCCTGTAATTGCCCTAAACGTTCATTCATAGCTCAAAGTTACTAAAACCTAAAATAGGTTCTATAAGGAAGATGAATTGCTATCACAAAATCCAAAAAAAAGCTATGCTGGCATAGATTTTTACACTATATTGATATTTGTTAAAAAATCAATTAAAAAGGAAAAATTAAAAAATAAATCACTGATTTAACGGAGTTTTGATAACGTATTTTTAATAATAACGGCTAAAAAACAATAAAATCGTAACTCAATTAGGCTCAGTAATTCAGAAGAACACAACAATAGGCCATAGAATTTAGTTTATAATAATGTAAGTTTGAATAGAACGCACACACATCGTTTAAATATAAATTATGAGAATTTTAGTTTGCATTAGTCATGTGCCGGACACCACGTCCAAAATCACTTTTAACAGTGATCACACCGAGTTCAATCAGTCCGGTGTACAATTTATCATTAATCCGTACGACGAAATCGCCTTGGCGCGTGCCGTAGAACTAACAGAAGGTACCGATGGATCCATCACCGTGATCAATGTCGGTGACGCGAGTACAGAGCCTACTATCCGCAAAGCATTGGCTGTAGGCGCCACCGATGCGGTACGAATTGATGCCGCACCGCGCGATGCTTGGTTTGTGGCGAAGCAAATTGCGCATTATGCATCGGAACAATCATTTGATCTAATATTGACAGGAAGAGAATCCATCGATTACAATGGTTCGCAAGTAGCCGCATTAGTCGGAGAGCTCTTGAATATCCCGTCTGTATCTATTGTAAAAAAGTTTGATATCCAGGATCGCGAGATTACCATCGAACGCGAGATCGAAGGTGGTAAAGAAGTGTTGAGCACACAGTTACCAGTCGTGTTAGGCACCGCAGAGGGCGTTGCAGAGCCAAAAATCCCGAATATGCGTGGCATTATGTCGGCACGCACCAAGTCGCTTCAGGTAGTTCCTGCGGTAGATGTACCGGTATTAAGCAGTATCTCAAAATACGAATCTCCAGCTCCTCGTGGTCAGGTAGCCATGGTAGATGAAGTAGAACAGCTGGTGAATCTATTGCACACCAAAGCAAAGGTTTTATAATTATTTAAAAGAAAAAAACATCATGGCAATACTCGTATATGTTGAGAATATAGAAGGCAAATTCAAAAAATCGGCTTTTGAGGTCGTTTCGTATGCTAAGGCAATCGCTCAGGAACAAAGCACAAGTGTGACTGCGCTATCGATCGGAAATGTAGCCGATGAAGAGTTGAATAAATTAGCGGCGTTCGGTGCTTCCAAAATAGTGAAAGTCGATCAAGAACAGCTTAAACAATTTATTAATAAGGCTTATGCTGCTGTCATTGCAGAAGCAGCGTCCAAAGAGCAAGCCCATATTATCGTCCTATCAAACTCCTTTAGCGGTAAAGGACTCGCCCCGCGTTTGGCGGCTAAATTAGAAGCCGGCTTAGCGGATGGCGCCATGGAGTTACCTACGTTTTCTGGAAATGACTTGCAGGTAAAGAAGACCGCTTTTTCTAACAAGGCCTTTGCGACAGAAGTGATTACCGCAGACAAAAAAGTGATCGCGGTAAACCCAAATTCGCACGAGCCCGTTCGCAGCGAAGAAACTCCGGTTATCGAGACGTTATCCCCTTCGGTGGATGCTGGCGATTTAAATCTGGTGGTAAAAGATATTGTACGTGCTACAGATAAGATCTCTTTGCCAGAAGCAGAAATAGTGGTATCTGCTGGACGAGGCATGAAAGGCCCAGAAAATTGGGCTATGATTGAAGAGCTTGCAGAAGTACTCGGTGCAGCAACCGCCTGTTCTAAGCCCGTGTCAGACGCTGGATGGCGCCCGCATTCTGAACATGTAGGACAAACCGGCATAGTGGTAAGCCCTAACTTGTACATTGCGATCGGTATATCTGGAGCGATTCAGCATTTGGCAGGAGTAAGTTCTTCCAAAACTATTGTAGTCATCAACAAAGACCCAGAAGCTCCTTTCTTTAAGGTAGCAGACTACGGCATTGTAGGCGACGCATTGGAAATCGTACCTAAACTAACAGCAGCGATACAAGCACATAAAGCAAATTAATAAAACATAAAATCGGTTAATTGCTGATTCCAAGGCAACCACGGCTGTAAAAAATGCCCTGGTTGCTTTTTTTTTGCTGTTAATATTTACATCTTTGTAGCGGAAACGGACCGACTTGGTCTTCGCGCTCGGATAGATTATTCATCAAGCGATCAGCAAGACTTCGTAAACGACCAATGGGACATTGTGCATGAAGAAAATACAATTAGATATCGTAGGACTTTCCTACAGTCAAACCCAGTCTGGTGCTTACGCGCTTGTGTTAGGGGAAGTGGGTGGCAATCGCAGGTTACCTATTATTATAGGTGGATTTGAAGCCCAGGCTATTGCAGTGGAGATTGAAAAAATGACTCCCAGTCGGCCGCTAACACACGACCTGTTTAAAACCTTTGCAGAAACATTCTCCCTGAGTGTATCTGAGGTTTTAATCTATAATCTGGTGGATGGCATCTTTTACGCCAAATTACAATGTCGTGATAGTGAGCAGGTAATCACGGAAATAGATGCACGCACCTCAGATGCAGTAGCGCTGGCGGTACGTTTCAAATGCCCGATATACACCTACGATTTCATCATGAGCTCGGCAGGAATCGTCATTGAGGGCAACGATTTTGCTTTCCTAGAAAACATCGAAAATTTTGGCAGTAGCCATGCTGACAGGTCCCAAAAAGAGGAAACCGCAGACAGTCAGAAAGCAGAAAATATACCTGCAAAAAATACAACCAAAGAGCCCGTTTCTCCGTATGCTTCTCTATCTATGGAACAATTAGAGAGCAGTCTGGAAAAAGCAATACAAAGTGAGCAATACGAGACCGCAGCGAAAATTCGCGACGAAATCGATCAAAGAAAGCCATAACTTCATATTATTAGCATTTTTTCTTAATCTACCTTTTTTATATGTCTATAAAATTGCGATTGACCATCATGAGTTTCCTGCAGTTCTTTGTTTGGGGAGCCTGGTTAATTACTATTGGAGTCTACTGGTTTCAAAATAAGGGCTGGTCAGGAAATGACTTTGGAGCTGTATTTTCCACCTTGGGGATTTCTTCACTCATTATGCCTGCCCTTACCGGCATCATTGCCGACAAATGGTTAAATGTCGAGAAATTGTATGGTGTATTACACCTCCTCTTTGGGGCAATCTTTCTCTACCTACCACAGGTAGACGATCCCAACCAGTTCTTTTGGGTTATCCTCGCAGCGATGTTTTGCTATATGCCGACAATCGCACTATCCAATTCTATTGCATACACTATTCTAGAAAAAAGTAAATTGGATGTGGTCAAAGTATTCCCACCAATTCGGGTATGGGGTACCATAGGATTTATCGCGGCCATGTGGGTAACAAATTTATCTGGCAATAAGGCTTCTGAAGGACAATTTTACCTATCTGCCATCGCAGCTTTTGCTTTGGGTATCTATGCCTTTACCTTACCAGCATGTCCACCGTTACGTTCCAAATCAGAAAAATCCACCTTAGCAGGACAGCTCGGATTAAAAGCCTTTAGGCTTTTTTCGAACTACAAGATGGCCTTATTCTTTGTATTTTCTATGTTTCTTGGTGCGGCACTGCAACTCACCAATATGTATGGAGATACCTTTCTTTCCCATTTTGAATCGTTTCCGAAATACGCGGATTCGTTGATCGTGCGCAATTCGACCATCATCATGTCCATTTCTCAGATCTCAGAAACGGTTTTCATTCTGGCGATCCCCTTCTTTTTAAAACGTTTTGGAATTAAGCAGGTCATGCTTATTAGCATGTTGGCTTGGGTATTACGCTTTGCGCTATTGGCGTACAGTGATCCGGCAGACGGTTTGTGGATGATCGTACTATCCTGTATTGTCTATGGTATGGCCTTTGATTTTTTCAATATCTCCGGGTCGCTTTTTGTAGAAACGTCTACCACGCCCGACATCCGCTCATCAGCACAAGGTATGTTTATGATGATGACCAACGGTTTCGGCGCTATTTTAGGTAGCCGTCTCAGTGGTTATGCCATCGATCACTTTTTGTTAGATGCACAAGGTAATATGATGTGGACAGAAATATGGCTTTGCTTTGCTGCTTACTCTCTCTTGGTGGCCTTCTTGTTCTCCTTTATGTTTAAGCATAAGCACGACCCGGCAGTGGTACAATAACACCACGCGCCATCAAACAAAATTGATTACTATAAACGGCAAATGCCTTAGGTTTCCCTAAGGCATTTGAAATGATGGAGGTGGGGCGTCTGCCCCCCACTCCCTATTCGGTCGATCTCCCATTTCGAATTCTAACACGCCGCCTTTCGCTAACTCTTCGTGAGTAAACCAAGGCTTATCCCAGGTTTGGCCATTCAGCGTAGCTGATTGTATATATTTATTTTTTGCTGTACGTCCTTGCGCTCTAATCGTAAATTCTTTCCCGTTCGATAATTTCATCGTGATATTCTCGAAGAACGGCGTACCGATCGTATACACAGGAATACCCGGTGTAACCGGGTAGAATCCGGCCATCGAAAACACGAGGAATGCCGACATACCACCACCGTCTTCATCGCCCGGCATGCCCATCAAATCATTTCTAAACCATTGATGGATGAGATCATCTATTCGTTTTTGGGACATCCATGGCTTACCCGAATAATTGTATAAATAGGGAATGTGCAAGCTGGGCTCATTAGCCATAGAAAACTGTCCGACGTTGCCGGTGTGATCGGGCAGTTGGCTATAAAATTCGAACTTACTTTTACCTAAAGGCTCTCGGAAAGTACGGTCTAGCTCTTGATTAAATTGCTCTCGGCCGCCCATCAACGTCATAAGGTCGCTCACATTATGCGGCACATCCCAGCGATATACCCAGCCATTATTCTCCCCATAATATTCGCGCGCACCCTGACCACCGGCATACCGGTAATCAAATGGCATAATGAATTTTCCATCTTTATCTTTGGGATGAAAGAATTTCGTTTCTGCATTAAACAAGTTCCGATAATTCAGTGCATTTTTTAAGAAACCTTCTGCATCTTGAGTATGTCCGAGTGTTTGTGCAAGCTGGCCCAAAGCCCACTCATCGTACGAAGTACCTAAGGTTACCGCGATCGGCTGCCGCTTTTCAAACCGATGCACTTCTGGCACGGTCTCTTCCTCACCCGGGTACAACGCCGGAATAAATCCATGTTCTTTGTAAAAGTTGTCTAACCATCCCGCTGGAGCCGCAGACCATGGTGCAAGGGTTTTCTCCTGTACAGCACGCTTGCCACTTTCATAGGCCTTTTCTATATCAAAGCTTCGCAACCCCTTCGCGTAGGCGTCGGCAACAGTAACCACCCCGTGATTAGAATTCATTCTTCTAGAATCTCCGGTGATCTCCGGAAATGTTGGCATCCAAAAATGATCCATCTGTTCGGCCATACGTACATACGATTGAAGCACATCTGACTCCACTTGCTCATCAATCAATAACCTTAATGGATGGGTAGCACGATAGGTATCCCAGATCCAATCGTCTGTATAAAAAGGTCGGGAATCTGTATGCACTTTCCCATCAAAGGCACTGAAATACCGATTGTCTTCGCTGATATTCACCGGACGCTCAAAACAACGGTATAAAGAGGTGTAAAATACTACTCTGTCATCGGCTTTGCCACCCGCTATCTGCACGGTAGAAAGACGCTCATTCCAGATATCGCGACCAGCATCTGCGACCCTTTGTACATCAAAATGTTTGATCTCCCGTTGCAGGTTGCGCTTGGCTTGCTCCGCATCGATAAAGGATATGCCATAGCGAAAATGCAATTCTTGCCCTCCCCTATCAAAAGTTAACACCACAGCGGACTGCTTACCGGAAACGGCTGTTTTCTTAGCGATCAATTTGCCGTTTTCTATCACACCCGCAGTACTGGCTTTTTGATCAAATTCACCATACAAGTAAACCGTGGTATTATTTTGAAGTTCCTGTGAAGCCGTAATGCTATTTCCACTCACCTTCACGCTTCCCGACCCAGAGTTGAAAACAACTGACTTATCTTTTCCCAATTGAAAGTTTAGCGCATAAATGCCGGATTGATGCGAAGGAGCAAAAGCAACGTCTATTTGCTCCTCTAAAAGCGATACGCCATAATAGTAAGGCTTTATTTCTTCGTTGTCATAAGCATATGCATACACATTTTTCCAAGCGGCATGCTGAGACCCGTTTACCGGACTCAGGTTGAAAGCCGAGCGCCCGCGATGACTAGTTACCACCAGCGGCAATCCGCGCAACTGATCGGTTGTGAAATCATTTCGCTCAGGATACACACGCAACATACTGTTCGGCAAGTGTACTGTAGGATATGTCGGTACGAGCAAGTGGCTGATATTGCCCATGTAGGGATTTACATAGTCCACTGGCTTTTGCAGATCTGCTGTACTAGATTGAGCGAAGGTAGTATGTAAGAGCCCTATTGCCCCAGATAACAATAAAAAGGATTTCAGCATAAATATGTTTTTTGGTGCTTCAAGATAATGATAATATACAAGTCTAACGATACAAAAAACGATTTAGTAAAGTCTAATAATCAATGTATCCGGTATACTTCATGATTCATCTAGTGATACCCCACATTAGATATCTAACATCTACAATCATAAAATTTAGTACCTTAAAGAAATATAAATTATGAATCTCAGGCTATTTTGGAGAAAGTATTTAAAATCGATAAACAAACCTATCAAGATCTTCAGATATTTGGCGAGCATCACCAAAGTGTGTTTGCATGCTTCGATAAAACTATAACGGTTGGCGGTAAAGAGGCTCTTCAGTATATATTCTACCATCCGTCTTATGATCTGCATGTTATCCAATCTCGACAGCAGGCCATCCTAGCCTGTCTGAATAGCAATCTTATCTTTCCTTTCGATCGTGGGATGATGGAGGATTTGTCCAAGTATTGGAGGTCTGCTTTTTCGGATGCGGATAGGAAAAACACGTTATGGTCCACGATTGCCTTATGGGAACAGTACTCCGCCAGTTTCTATTACAAGAAGTGCTATATCCAAGATACGGTGCAAATACTTAGGCAGCTGGATGATTTGCTGGTGACATTAGATAGTCATGGAAATTCAAATCCGATTCTAGCATTTGAAAACATTCAACTGATTGTTAGGCAGTGCCTGACCGTGATTGTTGGGAATGACTTTAAGACCAGAAAAATGAAAGTCAGTCGGAGAAATATACATATATATGATGAAAACATCCGAGTCCATCTGACCGACAAAATGCAAAAAATACTCGAATTTATTTATGATTTGGATGCTTATACAGCCATAGCGGCTACAGCCAAAAAAATGAAGTTGACGTTTCCGCGCGTACACGTTCCTGGTTCCCTTGATACTATTGAGATAGAAGGTCTTTATCACATTTTTTATGAAAAGTCAGTCAACAATGACATTTCATTTGAAAGGCAATGCAATCTATGGTTTCTTACTGGAGCCAATATGGCAGGTAAATCGACCCTAATAAAAGCATTATCTATAGCAATATATCTAACACACATCGGATTGCCAGTCCCTGCTAGATCCATGCATACGCCTGTCTTAGATGGCTTATACACTACCATCAATCTGCCAGACAACTTGGAAGCTGGATACAGCCACTTTTATCATGAAGCGATCCGACTCCGTGACATTATCGATCAATTGGAATCCAACTCCAACTCCTTTATTGTCTTGGATGAGCTCTTTACAGGCACCAATTACCAGGATGCATGTGCGTCAACAAAAAAAGTGGTGCAGTATTTAACGAAGTTGGAAAGACCATTCATTATTATTTCTTCGCATTTAACAGAGTTGGTTGATGGTATTAAGGCGTATCCGAATGTTCAGTTGTATTGCATGAAAACAGAATTAGCTAAAAATGAAATACCAAAATTCACTTACCAATTAGGAGAAGGCGTGGCCAATGAAAAACTTGGATTATGGTTACTGGAAAGAAGTGGACTACTGGATGCTGTTGAAGAATTAATGATTAAGAATAGTCGTCAATAAAAAATAATAAAAAAATCACAGCAAAGACAATATTGATTAACACTTCAGCGTTATATATTTAAATTTTCATAATTTAGGTTAATAATTGGTTTGGTTTAAATCCCGCAGCTCCCCGCTACGGGATTTATTTTTGTATGCTTTAACCCTCTACCACCTCATTTTACCGACATTATTTTTTCGAGATTATTTCTGCCGATCGATTCAATGCACTTACCGAATAAATACCGATTCTGGTCTATTAGCCCTACTCGACCATCGACTTACACACTACTTTTGAGTCATAGAAACAATCAAAAAAAAATAAAACATAGAAATCATGAAAAAAACAATCACCTCCATCGCTGCAGCTTTACTGATGATCATCAGCTTCTCATCCTTCGCAGCAAAACCTATTTACTCAGCTGCGCCTACTGCATCGAGCAATACCTTGTCGGCTTACGTATCCTCTCTTACGGAAGGACTAAATGACTTCAATAATATGATATTTGCCAAAGACTTCGAATACCGCAATACGGCTGATCGTACTGAAAAGACATTTAATCGTAGGCAGTACATGCAATTTTTGAAGAACAACAAAGGGCTGAAATTCGACTGTACAACGACCTATCAAATACTTGACGAAACAGGGAATACCAGTTTAGCTAAAGTGACAATGGCTTTCCGCGATTTCACCCGAGTAGATTACGTCACCTTACATGCAAACGATCGCGGGTGGAAAGTAAGCAAAGTGGTTACCACTTATCCTACTACTAGTACAGTCGTTCAATAACAAAATATTTAAGCCTATCATATACAGCAAAATAGCTAGATAAAACGAATGTTTTATCTAGCTATTTTGCTGTATTGCAGAAAGCGAATTTTATTAGTCCAGCAATTCAGCTAATAACGTTTGCAGTTCTTCACCTGTTACGTTTCGAGCTACAATGATACCGTTCGAATCAATCAAAAGATTTGAAGGAATGAAACGAACGCCATAGAGTGCTGGCGCTTCGGTATCCCAAAAAGCTAAATCAGATACTTGCGTCCAATCCAATTGATCATCTTTGATCGCTTTTAACCACGAGGATTTATTTCGATCCAAAGAAACCCCGAACACATCAAATCCCTTGTCTTTATATTTATGATATGCTTTGACGATATTTGGGTTCTCCGCCCGACATGGCGGGCACCAGCCAGCCCAAAAATCCAATAAGACATATCCCTTACCCAAGTGATCAAAGAATCGGATTTGATTACCTTCCGGATCTGTCGAGACGAAGTCAATCGCTTTATTACCCGGCAAAACCGCTTCCTGCTTTGTCGCTAAATCTTTCAGGATGGCAACATACTGTGTTTGGGATAATGAAGGATCTAGCAAGGCTAGGTGTTCTCTAATTTCTTGCGGAGACAAATCATATGAATAGTTACGAAACAGCGCGAAAGCTGCCACGATGGATGTCGGATCTTCTTGGATAAATTCTGCTGCCGTTAGCTTATTTGCTCTTTTTTTGTACCCCTCAAACTGCGACTGCCATTTGGAACCAGAAACCTCGGCCGTTCTTAAATCCTGATCTTTCCCTACGATAATTTTTGTAGGCTGATCGTCCAAAAACACTTGCAGTTCGGTACCAGCAGATTCTAAACTTAGCCCGTATAGTTCAGGCAGCGGAACCGCTGTTGTAAAGGCAAATGCTCCATTTATTACCTCCGTGGAATCAATGGTTTTAAACAACTTATTGTCGTAACGTTGCAGATATATGGTACCTTCTTTCACATCTTTAATAGTACCAGAAAGTTGCAATGGGGTTTTGGACTGTGCCTTAGCTTGTCCGGCCAAGATTACCAAAATGGCAAGGCAAATGATTTCTATTCCTTTATACATATATTTATCTTATTTGAGATATCTCTGAACAAGCATGACCTACACGGCCTATTCTAGCTTATAGCCAATAACAAAGGTAATCAACATTTAATTATCTACCAAAAAGGTATACTTTTTAAAGTATTTCCATTTTTGGTATCTCAGCGAAAAAAACTATCTTCGCCGACACCAATTATTTTCTCAATATGAACAATTTTATATTTACCATCTATTGTTTCTTTTTGACGCTGTTACTATTTGGATCGGCAGCGGCTCAGGAACGCAAAATTGATTTTCATGAACAAGGCCCAAGGGCGCATACATTTTATGTGGAAGCTGGTGGACCGGGTTTTCTGTCTTTAAATTACGATACCCGGTTTCGGCAAACCAGAAACGGTTGGGGTTTTCGGGTAGGTTTAGGATATATTGATATCGATGACGATGCGCTGTTTACTGTACCGGTTCAAATTAATTACTTGCTCGGCAAGAATGGCAACTATTTCGAGATTGGAGGCGGCGCTTCTTTAGTGCGTAACACGGCCCCTATGTATTATGACTACTACGGTTACAATTCACGCGGAAGATCCAGAGATTGGGAAACGCAGGTAATGGGTACACTCCTTTTTGGCTATCGCAGACAACCGGTAAATGGCGGATTTAATTTTAGAGCAGGGCTATCCCCGATTATCTTAGACGGTGATTTCATTCCCTACATACCGCATCTGTCTTTTGGTTATTCCTTTTAAAAGATTTAACTAAATAAAGAGGAGCAAACTATTATGGGATGAAACTGTTTGATAAACAATACGTTCACAAAAAAAACACCACCTATGATTAATTCTCGCCGTCGTTTTCTACAACAGCTTACTTTATCTGCTATTGCAGTACCCGCTTTAAGTGCCTACCCCTTTTCAATACCGGATGAAAATCCCGGATTGGACACCGACAAACCGATCTTGAAAGTAGCAATAATGGGGTTAGGTGGTTATGCAGAACGTGTTGCGGAGGCGATGCAATCGTCTACAAGAGCTAAGATTACAGGGTTGATCAGCGGAACTCCGGAAAAATTAAGCACTTGGGGTACCAAATATAAAGTGCCAGAGGGCAGCCGATATAATTACGAGAACTTCGATCAGATTAAGGACAATCCAGAGATTGATGCCGTGTATATCATTACTCCGAATGCATTGCATCATGGCCAAACTATCCGTGTGGCTAAAGCTGGGAAACACGTGATTTGCGAAAAGCCGATGGCAATTAATGCCAAGGAAGGGCAAGAAATGGTAGATGCCTGTGCGGCAGCTGGCGTGCAGTTGCTTATCGGCTATCGAATGCGTTTTGAACCGCATACCTTAAAGGCAGTCAAACTACGCGAAGAAGGTAAATTGGGCAAAATCAAGTTTTTTCAAGGACAAACGGGATTTAAGATTGGAGATCCGAACCAGTGGCGTGTCAATAAAAAGTTGGCTGGTGGCGGCTCCCTAATGGATATTGGGATCTATGCGATCAATGGTGCACGTTATATGGTGGGCGAAGATCCAATTTGGGTGACCGCACAGGAAACGAAAACCGATTTCGACACGTTTAAAGAAGGCGTGGATGAAACTATCCAGTTTCAACTAGGGTTTCCAGGCGGTGCAGTAGCATCATGCTTATCGACTTATAATATGAATCATCTCGATCGCTTTTACCTCGTTGGGGAAAGCGATTTTGTAGAAATGCAACCTTCGACTGGATATGGGCCGATTAAAGGTCGCACTAAAAGTGGACCGCTAAATGAGCCGCATGTAGTACACCAAACCGTGCAAATGGATGAAATGGCACAGATCATACTAGACGGCAAAAAACCCATATTACCTGTCGATGGAAAAGTCGGCTTGCAGGATATGAAAATTATTGAGGCTATTTACAAAGCCTGTGAAACCGGACAGCGACAGGAGTTGAATCTGGGATGATAAGGCTTTACATCTTAATTATGTATTAAATAAATTCCTCCGGATATCTTCTCCATAAAGAGAACAATATCCTCGTAGATTTAAATCACTAAAACACAAGATCTGTAAATTACTAGTTATAGCAACCCTCCAAACCCCTTAATAATCGCCTTCATTGTCTTTTGAACACCTTAAATAGTACCGTCTAAAAAAGCGTTAACAATTACATAACATAACACCTGTTATTAATTAACATTTTCCTAATCTTATCCTAATACACGCTACGTAACATTGCAGAGAAATTGATAGCGATGAATTTTTTAGAGATACGATCAGCATTAACCTTTATTACCTTTTTTTTATTTATTACCTCTTCTTTCGCCCAGACGGGCGCAGTCAAAGGGATTGTTCGTGACGCGGATACAAAAGCAGTAGTTACTGGAGCATCGGTAATGATTGCTGGCACGACGCAAGGCGTTGCTACCAATGCAGAAGGAGTCTTTCAAATTTCAGGTATCCAACCTGGCACTTATAGTTTAAAAGTTTCCTTCATATCCTACCAAGACTTGTTAGTAGAAGATGTGAAAATAGAAACAGACAAACAACTAGAATTGAACCTCGAAATACGAACCTCCGGCGGAGCATCTTTAGAAGAGGTAGTTGTAAGTGCTACGCGTCTTCGAAATACGAACAATGCTGTCTTGACTGAAATACGTTCCGCGCGTCAAGTAGTTAGTGGCATCTCCCAACAACAGATTGCAATGTCTCAGGATCGCGACGCGGCTCAGGTCATGACACGCATACCTGGTGTAACGATCGTCAACAATCGTTTTGTAAATGTTCGGGGTATACCGGAACGTTACAATCAGGTTATGCTGAATAATGCTATAGCTCCTAGCACGGAAGTAGATAGACGTACATTTTCATTTGACTTAATTCCAAGCAATGTCCTGGAGCGGATGATGATCTACAAATCAGGATCTGCAGACAATCCAGGAGATTTTGCTGGAGGCCTAATTAAGGTGTATACGAATAGCGCTAGCGGCGAGAATTTTACGACTTTTAACGTCGGATCAAATCTTCGCGCAAATACTACCTTTCAACCTTATCGATTTAACAGGACATCCTCAACTGATTTCTTAGGCTTCGATGGAGGCGAACGGGCATTGCCAGGAGCTGTACCAACGGAGAATATGCGCGGTCTTCCAGTTAATGACCCCTTGCGCACTGATGTTCCCAAATCATTTAATAATGACCTATCTTACCAGTCTCGGACTGCCCTACCTGATTTTAATTTTGGAGTAGGCCTGGGTAGAACATGGGATCTCCGGAATGGTCGTCGGCTGAGTACCTTGTCACAATTGAATTATTCTCAATCCAACCAATTCTTTCAGCGACGCTTTAATCGGTATGAGATTCAGGATCCCGCGGATTACGGAACACCGGCACCGCTAAGATTGGATTTTAATGATGAACAATATGAGCAGGAAAATCGTGTGGGATTACTGAGCAATTGGTCATTACTGCTCAATCCCTTTCACAAAATCGAGTTCAAGAACTTATTCAACCAAATTGGTGAAAACGTAACTATCCTTCGGGAAGGTCTAGACTATGTTCAGCAAAGTAATCTAAACAGAAGGAATTATTTGTATCAGTACCGCTCTAGATCAATTTATTCTGGTCAGTTAGAAGGAACCCACCGGTTTGCCGCCGGAAAAACTAATTTAAATTGGGTTGGTGGTGTAAACTATTTAGGCGAAAATCAGCCTGACCTTAGACGGTTCCGCACCCTACAAAGCGCTTCAAATCCCGCTATTTACGACATGATCCTTCCGTCCTCCACGAACCTATACGACACAGGACGCTACTTTGGAGAACTTTCAGAAATAGGCGTTAATACGAGTGTTAGCGTAGAGCATCAGTTAGGCGGCATTACAGATAATCCGATTGTACTGAAAGGCGGTTTGCTAAATGAATATCGTGATCGCTCGTTTTCATCCAGGTATTTCAGCTACCGTACGACTGGCGATACAAATCCCGACGAAATAAACAGATTGACTTCACTTCCGTTGGATCAAATCTTTGCTGACGAAAACTTCCGAAGTGATCGTTTTATTATCGATGAGGGTACCAGCCCTATCGATAGCTATACGGGATCTAATATTTTATCAGCAGGATTCGCCAACATTGCCATTCCCTTAGAAAAGGTTAATATCATAGCAGGTTTTCGTGCAGAGTATAACATTCTGCGTCTAAACTCTTTCGATGGTAGCGCACTACCTGTGAATGTGGATAACCGTGTATTTTCTCCTTTGGGATTCCTCAATGTGGATTACGATTTGACGGATGTGCAAAAGATTAGGTTTGGTTATGGAAGATCAGTTAACCGCCCGGAGTTTCGGGAGATTGCGCCGTTCCTATTCTATGATTTCGAATTAGATGCAAATAGAAATGGTAACCCAAATCTAAAAGTTGCCACCATTGATAATCTTGATTTACGCTATGAATGGTACCCGCGTCAAGGAGAAAGTATTAGTCTAGGAGGATTCTACAAAAGATTTAAAGATCCAATTGAGACGGAAGTTATCAACCAAGGCGGAACCGACGGCCAAGCTTTCACGCTAAATAATGCGATGTCTGCCTATGCCTATGGTGCGGAGATTGAGATCCGAAAATCTTTCAGCGGCCTTACTGAGAGTTCTTTTATAGACCGTATGAGTGTTAATTTAAATGCATCTGTTATTAAGTCTGAAGTGGATTATGGATCAAGTATCATTGGCGATATACAAGATGCAAGAAGACCATTGCAAGGACAATCACCATATATTATCAATGCTATTCTAAATTACCTTGATGAAGAAAACGGTTGGAATATGAGCGCAGCTTATAATGTGATCGGAAAAAGGATTTTTGCTATCGGAACCGTTAGTGCTCCTGCCGTATACGAATTACCTAGAAATAGTATAGATCTAACTGTTAGCAAACGATTTACTAGATCTATCGCAGCAAAAATAGGTGTACAAGATCTACTTAATGCACCTTTCCGATTCTATCAAGATACCAATAGAGATACCAGAATTGACTTTGTGAATGATGACCCTATTATAAATTTTAGACGAGGAACACTCTTTACGACTTCATTAATTTACACCATTAAATAGCGCTTAAAAAACTAAAATTCAAATCGATATGAAAATTTCAAAATTTATTACGCGAAAATTAGCCTCCTACGCGGCAGTAGCATGTACGGCGTTTGCTTTTGCAAGCTGTAGTTCAGATGTGGTTGACCCTGTCGGTCCAGATGATGATGGTGTAGTTGTTCTACAGGGAGACATCACTACAAGAACCCTTACCGCAGATCAAAAATACCTACTTAGAGGTCAGGTGTTTGTTCGTGCTAATCAAACCTTGACTATTGAGCCGGGCACAGTGATTATGGGAGAAAAATCTACTAAAGGAACTTTAGTTATCGACCGTGACGCGAAAATTATGTCTGAAGGTACGCGCGAAAGACCAATTATTATGACCTCCAATCAAGCACCTGGCGATCGTGACAGAGGAGATTGGGGAGGTTTGGTTCTATTAGGCAGAGCACGCGTAAACTTGGATAATCCGGCAGTAGAGGGAATTACTCCTGCGGTAAACTATGGAGGAACTGACGATAATAATAACACCGGAATCCTGACATTCCTTCGAGTAGAATTTGCAGGTATTGAGTTAACACCAAATAATGAAACAAACGGTATCACATTAGGTGGTGTAGGTAGAGGTACCAAGTTCGAAAACATCCAAGTATCTTATGGAGGTGACGACGGTATTGAGTGGTTTGGCGGTTCTGTTAATGGGAAAAACCTGATCGTATTCGCTACTTGGGATGATTGTTTTGACATTGACAACGGCTTTTCCGGAAAATTACAATTCGGACTTGGAATACGTTACCCAAGCTATGCTGACCAGTCAGAATCTAATGGCTTTGAATGGGATACAGACGGAGACAATAACCTTAGTCGCTTCAAAACATCTACTGTAGCGACAAACTTTACGATTATCGGCCCAGCAATTGATGGCAACTCTATTAATGCAAATTTCAGACATGCCGTAGACCTTCGTCGTAATGTAGCCGGATCTATCTTCAACTCTGTTTTTGTTGGATACCCTACAGCATTGCGTATGAATCACCTATCAGCTTACAACAACTACGCTGGAACAAATCCAGATGGCGTCATTCAAAACAACATCTTCTTCGCCAGAGCTGCAGCTACCGCCGCAGGATCCAATCTAACAGGAGAAGGCGCAAATCTTACTGGCATAACAGCGGCTAACGTGTTGCAATATCTACAAGCTAATGGCAATACTATCGAAGCTGGAGCAAGCGCACAGACATCGGAAGCATACACTAGAGTAGGTATCAATCCAAATTTAGTATTTGGACGTCGTGTAAGAACGGAGTACGCAATCAACCCTAATTTTGCAGTAACATCTGGATTGATTACTACTAAGGGTGCTAAATTTGATCATGCGAAGTTTAACGAAGCAGAAGCACGCTCTGCAGTAGCAGGTGGTGATAATTGGAAATTTGATCGTGCAGTCACATTTGTTGGTGCCTTCGGCGCTACCGATTGGACTCAAGGATGGACCAACTTTAATCCAGTAGCCCACGTTTACTAAGGTTCTCTTATTCAGAAAAGCAGGGATTTTTGATCCTTGCTTTTTTATTGATCATATTTGCTCATGAAATATTATACTACACTTATTGCAATACTGCTTGGTTTGACAGGATGTATTCGTTCTACTTCTAACGACTACAGAACAGAAAATAGCTTAACTGAGCTAAAACAAGATTCATTTAAATATGCAATAGTTCGCTACGCGGGAAAACTTGCTAAAAGAGCGAGCTTCGAATCCAAGTTCGATCAACGCTATGATGACGAGTATCGGAATATGGCTAGCAACATGCAATTGGATAAATATTATGAAAATCCTAAAGATGGTTATACGTATTTCCAGATAAGGAGAATTGCACCGAGTATACATGAGCGATATGTAGCTACAGGAGGACGATTAAAGCGTGATGATCAGGGTAAAATTACAGACTACGAAGAAATCTACCGAACTTGGAAGATGGATAAATCGGTACTCGAAGAAAAGACCGTTTCATTTTTCGATGATATGGTTAAAGGCAAAGACCTATCTCCTTATTACACAGAAAATATCGGAGATACTGAACACATCGAATTTCCAGATAATCAAACCTATTTTAATAAAGAAAATAGAAGATGGGAAATGATATCATCAGATTCTTCCGCAGTAAAATAGCTCTAAAATCATAAAAGAACAATTTTAAGAGTGGTTAATGTTTTTCCACCACTCTTAAAATTGTTCTTTCCTATTTACTGCCCTATTAATATTTAAAGAACACCAGTATCGTCTTTATCATAAAATTTATGTTTCTCTCGTGATATTTGTTTCATAATTTGATTTCACATAAATGGAGGAGAAGCAGGGTATAAAATTAGTCATCCTTCTGTTTATTCCTTCAAATTCGTTGTCAGACCAAGAAAAATTGTGTTTGGTTTCCCATTCCAAAAGCAGTTCCAATAAAACCCTATAATCTTCCAGTATAGTTTAAAAATTTACAACAACTTCCCTGAACCTAGATCTCACTCAGTTTGTTGAAAATCATTTTTAACTGAGTAATTTGATGGCTATAAAATATCAAATGAATAAACTACTTTCATTTGATGATTTACTAATTAAAAACATAAAGTTAAATAAGTTAACACATTAATAATCATTAATTAAAATCCTATTAACAGGAAATTGGTTGATTTGAACACAAAATTTAAAGGATGAATTTGAGCCCTTTGCATAACTGAAACAGACATAATATAGCAATAGGCACATATTTAAATCAAAGCGACTCTATTTCTATACCCTAAATTGGATGCTCTCAAATTTCTAGAAAAAGCTCTCATGCGAAGTAATTTAACTACATATTGTAATCGAAAAATATAAGTTTTTTCTATCAAACATCTTAATTTATTAACTACATGGAATCTTTTGACAATTAACCATATGCAGTAAAATAGTTTGTTAAGGCAGATTATTATCGGATAGGGTCGATCAACAAGAACCCTAGTATTAAGAGACATCGAAATCCTGTTTAAACCAAATCAAAAAAAATAAAGTATGAAAATTAAATTTTTAGGCCTATATGCCTTAATACTGCTAACTGCAGTAAGTTGTAAAAGAGAACTTGAAGGATTTGATAAAACTCTTCCTCGACACGCCGATTCAGGAGATGGAGGGTTAGATGTATTGGGGTATGGATACGACGTTATAAACGGTAAATACGCTTTAGCGGAATCCGCAACTAGACGTGTAATTGACGTCAGGAAGTTGAAAGGTGCGTTACCGGGCAGAGTTAGAGATTTTGGTGGCACGTATGTTACTTATCCCATGAAATCAGAAGAAAGCTATGAAAAATACAAAAAAAGTAAGGCTTTAACAGTTGATATAAAATCTGGAATTAAAGTTTTCGGACTATCTTTATTCGGATCAGACTTTAATACCTCGTTCGATCAATCTATTTTAAATGAAACCACAAGATCTTTCGCTCAAATAGACATGTCCGTCAAGACAGCAACGTTAGAGATATTAAGCGATGGATCTAATTACAATTACCTCCTTGGTTACTTAGACACTGATTTTTTAAACGCATGCAACACGTTAACAGCAGATCAGTTGATAAACGTTTACGGAATTGGAATTTTGAGAAAAATAGATGTCGGCGGAAAACTCACATTAAATTATTCTAGTGTAATCTCAAATGGAGATAAGTCGACAACAGTCAAAGCTGGGGGTGCAGCAGCCTTTAAGTTTTTATTTAATGTAGACCTTACCACATCCTTCTCCTATACTCAACAAGATGTAAATAGAAACACCAATCATAGATTAGCCTATCAATCAATGGGTGGTACGGGAGCGATAGGGATAACCCACGCAAATTTAAATCAGCCAGCATCATTCAATCCGAACGTTTGGTCAAGTACTGTAACAAGAAGCAATAGTGTATTAATCAATTTATATGACGATAGTTTCATCTTATTACATGAATTGATACCAAATACTGAAAAAGCTAAACTAGTAAGAGATCTGATTTATGAAAGATTGGGCATGATCAATTCTGTCTATGCTTCAAATGGCAAATTATTAGCAAAGGTATGGGGTAGTCCGAATCTGGATGATTACGCTTTCACCTCTTTCGAGCAAATCAACCTCAACGCTTCACCAAACGCTAATGTTATGGCTCATAATGTAATTTTAAATAGAGGGGGGACTACAGATGATAACGAGTATTTTTATACAGGTTTGGGGGGGTATCATTATAATCACTGGGAGGCACAAAGATTTTTAGGCGTTGAAAGAAAAAAATTAAATCCAGCAATAAAATATAAAGTGGCATATAAATACATGTCATATGGCCCTAAACCTATTCCTAATGCATCCAGTTATCAAATAAAACAACTACCACCAACATCATTGGATGAGGGGAGGACTTGGTATCAGGCTAGCAAGACTATCACAGGGGTGACATCATTTGAAGAATGCTGTTTTGTTGCTAAAGTTGTTGATGATTTTGTGGTGTATCCTGAAGGAAGTAAAATAGAACTTTACCTATATAGCAGGCATACAGGAAATTTTGTACAAACTATAGTCTTCGATTAGCATTTTACTATAATAGCATTAGCTGCTATTATAGTACAGTAGCGCCAACAGATGATATCTGTTGGCGCTACTTTTTTCATAGTACTACATTATCAAAAAAATCGATCTCTTCCCTGTATCTTTTTTATTAGATACACCCCTCCCACCCGTTCAAATTAGTTTAAGCCTAAAAAAAATGCTAATTTGCACATAAAAAAGAGGTGAACTTATGCAGAATTACGTCCTGAAAACAGAAGGCCTGACTTTTCGTTATGGATCGCAAAGCCCGATGCTGGCTTTTAAAGATCTTTACGTCAGCAAACAGCAACATACCTTATTGCTTGGCGATTCTGGAACTGGGAAAAGCACGCTTCTTAATCTTCTGGGCGGGCTATCTAATCCCACAACGGGTCAGGTACTTATCAACAACGACGATATATACCAACTATCAGAATCTGCTTTGGATAAATTTCGCGCACAGAATATTGGTTTTATCTTTCAGGAAGCCCATTTACTCAAGAACCTTACGCTATCTGAAAACATCAGATTAGCACAATCCCTGGCTGGCTACCCAGTAGATCAAAAGCAAATTGACTCTTTACTGGAGCAATTACAGCTCGCGGAACATGCTCAAAAACACCCAAACCAACTCAGTCGCGGACAGCTACAGCGTGCAGCTATTGCGCGTGCCATCATCAATCGGCCCGCAATACTATTAGCAGATGAACCTACAGCATCTTTGGATGATAACAATACGCAACGCGTACTAACATTGTTGAAAGAAATGGCAGATAAGCATGGTTCTACGTTGATCATTTCGACACACGATAAGCGCATAAAAGATGAATTTACAAACACGTACTTCCTTTAATAGAAATTTTTGACATGAGCATTCTACAATTAGTTTGGAAGAACATCACACAGCAGCTCGGCTCGGCATTATTGAGTATCCTACTTACCGCATTTGGCGTAGCGATCTTGGTCGTGATCTATATCACGAGCGATACGTTTGAAAAGCAGCTGGATAATAATAGCAAACATATTGATTTGGTGATCGGTGCTAAAGGAAGCCCTTTGCAATTGATACTCAGTTCTATCTACCACGTAGATTATCCTACAGGGAATATTCTCTTGTCGGATGCTGCACAATTTAGTGACAATCCATTGGTTGATCTCGCTGTCCCCATGTCTCTGGGTGATAATTTCAATGGACATCGTATCGTGGGTACGGATAGTAGCTATTTTGACCTTTACGAACTGGAGATCGCACAGGGCGGTATGTGGACGAAGAGCTTTGAGACGGTAATAGGCAGTGAGACCGCACGTAAAAATAAACTCAAAATTGGCGATCAGGTACATAGTGCGCATGGATTAGCTGAAAATGGTCATGTGCACGACGAACATCCATTTACAGTGGTTGGCATCTTAGAACCAACCGGAACGGTAGTGGATAACTTACTGCTATGCAACTTGGCCAGTATATGGGACGTGCACGATATCGCACATGACGATGAACATGAACATGCTAACGAAGATCATACGGAAGAGCACCAGCATGTGAATAACGAACATGATCACGATCATGGACATATGCACGACGAAAAAGATCCTCACCACGATCACGAACACCCTCAGGAGTTGGTCGCTAATGCAGCAGATGCCCGCGCAGCCGCTCAATTGGAAAATAATCTCCCTGATACCACAACGACTCACGTAAAAAGTATCGGCGACGAT
Organism: Sphingobacterium sp. lm-10; assembly: GCF_023554555.1. NCBI lineage: Bacteria > Pseudomonadati > Bacteroidota > Sphingobacteriia > Sphingobacteriales > Sphingobacteriaceae > Sphingobacterium > Sphingobacterium sp. lm-10. The sequence continues at coordinate 94,772 of NZ_JAMJWC010000003.1, read as the reverse complement.
GTATACAAATCACAAGGTTTAGAAATTACCTCCCTACTCATAAGGTACAGTAGCCCGGCAGCAATTAGCACGCTCCCACGGATGGTCAATCAATCTACGGCTATGCAAGCTGCTTCGCCAGCGATGGAAACGACGCGTTTATTTTCCTTACTGGGAGTAGGTATTGATTCGTTAGAAATTCTAGCCTACGTCATTATGCTGATTGCGGGTTTAAGCGTATTTATTAGCCTATACAATGCTTTAAAAGAACGCAAATATGATCTGGCAATAATGCGGTCTTTGGGCGCAGGAAAGACTAAACTTTTTACGTTGGTTATAGTCGAAGGATTAGTAATTACACTTATTGGAGGTTTAGTTGGATTACTATTTGGTCATTTGGCGCTCTTTTATATCAGCACTCAAACCGGGCAAAGCGCCGATTTCATACAGGCATTGGCTGTTAGTCCAACAGAGCTGTTCATTCTGTTAATTGCGGCAGCGATAGGCACTATTGCGGCCATACTGCCGGCTATCAAAGCCTACAACACAACAATATCAACCATACTAGGTGACAAATAATAATTTGATAAAATGATGAAGCAGATCTTTATTGCAATTGCACTTACTTTCACCGCGTTCGCGTCGCAGGCACAGATTGGCGGTGGTCAGTATCCGGGTATGGAAGTACCCGATCATACTCCCATGATGAATAAAACCTGGGAGGCCATCGATAAAATGATGTATAAAGTGACCACCCAAGGTAACAAAAAGGTGTACACGCCAGAATATCCGCCCGTGCTAAAAGCACTAGAAAATAAGCAGGTAGATCTACCAGGATATATGGTGCCCTTAAAAAGCGGAAGAAATCACACGACCTTTATGATGTCGGTATTACCACTGGCGCAGTGTCAATTTTGTGGCACAAATGGCATCCCTCCTATGGTAGAAATCATTATGAAAGGTGGAACAACCGTGAAATTTTCGGACGAGCCGATCAAGTTACGAGGTAAAATGGTATTCAATCCAGAGCCATTAAAAGGAAATTCAGAAATCCAGATTTTAGATGCTGTCGTGGTAAAATAAAAAGGAACTATTAATTAACAATAGATTGGGTTTTCCGCTTTTGGTGGTAAACCCTTTTTTATGCTTTATATTCTGTTGAGCACAGAAATTTCTGCTGTAGCCATCAGTGCTGCCGTTTCGGTACGCAAGCGGCTTTCTCCTAAAGACGTCATCTTGAACTCTTCCTTCATTGTTAGCGTAATTTCCTTTTCAGAGAAGTCGCCTTCTGGCCCTATTAATATGAGGTAAGATCCTTGCGCTGGCAGCAAAGTGGATAAATAAGATTTCTCCATATCCACACAATGTGCGATCGCTTTATGGACTGCTATGGAAGAAGAACGTTGCTGCTCCAAAAATTGCGTAAAAGTGATCGCAGGATTTATTTTTGGCAAATAGGCTTTTAACGACTGCTTCATCGCAGCGATAGCCACTTTCGTAAGACGCTCTATTTTCACTTCTTTTCGCTCCGAGTGTTCGCAAATAATCGGCGTAATCTCGTCTACACCAATCTCAGTAGCCTTTTCGATAAACCACTCCAAGCGATCGATATTCTTAGTTGGCGCGATGGCAATATGCAGGTAGTAATTTCGTTTTTGAAAGTCACGCTCGTACGATAGGATACGCAGGGCGGTTCGCTTTGGATGAGCATCAATGATTTCCGCGTGTAACAGATCACCGACACCATTAACTAAGTGCACCGTATGGCCGATTTGCAAACGAAGTACACGAATGGCATGCTTACTTTCTTCTTCGGAAAGGAGGTACTCCTTGTGCGTATGCTGCACATCTGGAGTGTAAAATAACAACATAAATTTAATCGTTATCTTCGGTGTCGTCGTGCGGTGTCTCTACTAAATCCAACTTCACAAATTCGATATTTTGCTGTGTCTTCTTCATAATCGTAAAGATGTAGCCTAGGTCTTCACAGCTATCACCTACATCAGGAATACGCTCGAAAACATGGCTAACTAATCCGGCCACGGTATCATAATCTGAACTCTCTGGTAGTTCTAGCGGAAGAAATTCATTGACATCATGCACATTCGCCCCTGCATCTACCATAAATTCGGTATCGGAGATGCGCTCTACCAATGGCGTCTCTTCATCGTACTCATCTTGAATCTCACCGACCAACTCTTCGACGATATCCTCTAGTGTAACCATACCAGCGGTACCACCAAATTCATCCAACACAAAAGCAATTTGGATACGCTTCTGTTGAAATTCTGCCATCAGATCATTGATCTTCTTGGTCTCCGGAATAAAGTAAGGCTTGCGCATGATCCGCTTCAGCACGACTGGATTACCTTTCGCGACAATAGGAAGTAGATCTTTTGTATGCACCAAACCAATAATTTGGTCGATATTATCCTGGTAAATAGGCACCCGAGAATAACCTTCTTCAGTAACCCTATTAATAAAATCTTCTGGCGTTTCATTGACTTCTGCCGCAACAATTTTCGTACGAGGTACCATGATGTTTTTCACAATACGCTCATTGAAGTCAAAGACGTTCTTGATCAACTCGTGCTCCGATGTATTTAATGCACCACTTTCACGGCCTTTTTCCAACAGGTATTGTAATTCTTCTGACGAATGACTTACTTCATGGGCATTAACCTGAATACCAATTAGCCTTAAAAGCATATTGGCAAAGCCATTCAATACCCAAATGATAGGCTTGAAAACATAATAAAAGAACTGTAGTGGCAAAGCGATTCGCATCGTCGTTGCGACCGGCTTTTGGATGGCAATGGACTTAGGAGCCAATTCTCCAAAAACAATGTGTAAGAAGGTGATAATGGCAAAAGCTAATACATGGCCCAGGTTAGTGGCCCAACGCCCAGTTAGTTCAATATTGAAAAAACCGAACATATTATTCACTATTTCCGTCATCACCTTCTCGCCTACCCAACCTAAAGCCAGTGAGGCCAGTGTAATACCTAGTTGTGTGGCGGCAAGATAACCATCAAGGTGCTCGGTAATATTTTTGGCCATCGTGGCCACTTTGCTACCAGACTTTGCCTGAAGTTCTATCTGCGATGCCCGAACTTTGACTATAGCAAACTCCGCTGCAACGAAAAAGCCGTTAGCAAGAACCAAAAAGATTGTCCAAAAAATATCGAGACCCATTTATATATTGTATCTATTTATTACCAAACTCTTTTTTATACAATTCAATGCTCTCTAAAATAACATTTTCCGCATAAGTTCTGCCATATAAATTTTCGATTGTCACATTCTTATTTTCCAAAGCTTTATAATCTTGGAAGAAACGGACAATTTCCTTCATCGTGTGAGGAGGCAATTCAGAAAGGTCATTGATGTAGTTTACAGACATGTCGTGCTTTGCAACCGCGATAATCTTATCATCTTGCTCACCGCCATCAATCATGTGCATCACACCAATTACTTTAGCCTCAATCAGGCTCATCGGATATACATCTACTGAACACAGCACAAGGATATCTAGAGGATCTTTATCATCACAGTAGGTCTGTGGAATAAAGCCATAATTAGCTGGGTACATAACCGAAGAAAACAAAACGCGATCTAATTTGATCAAGCCGCTATCTTTGTCGATTTCATACTTTGCTTTAGATCCCTTAGGGATTTCGATGATGGCATTTACGGAACTAGGCAAGTCGTCGCCAGGCGATACCTGATGCCAAGGGTGTTGTGTACTCATGTAATGTATTAACTATTTAACTGTTTTTGTTTTTTACGCTCTTTTAACTGACGTCTTAATAAGGCAATGGCAATAGGTAAAAATGCCACGACAATCAATCCGACGATAATATATTCGACATAATTAATTACTTCAGGAAACTTCACCCCTAAGTAATAACCGGTCAATGTCAATAAAGACACCCACAAAACGGCTCCAATAATGTTGTATAAAACGAACTTTCGGAAATTCAGCTGTACGACACCGGCAAATATGGGAGCAAATGTACGTATAATTGGCACAAAACGACCGATTATCAAGGCGGTACCTCCCCACTTCTGGAAAAACTCTTCTGCCATAACCACATACTTGCGCTTAAATAAAAAGGAATCCTTTCGTTTGAAGAGCATGGGCCCAGCTCGATGCCCAAACCAGTAACCAACAAAATTACCTAAAACTCCGGCGGCCAGAATACCGAAGTACAGGACGAAAATGTCCACGTCTATCTTTCCTAAGGCACAAAATAAGCCCGCAAGGAAGAGCAGGTAATCTCCCGGCAAAAAGAAACCGAAAAAGAGCCCGGTCTCTGCAAATACAATAAGACAAACAATGTAAAACCCGCCATGACTTAGCAGGTATTCAGGATCCATCAATTGTTGAAATGATAGTAGAAACTCTTGCATATTGATCAATTTACGTCCCTATTATCGTCATGCACATAGGCTGAACAAAGACAATCATTGAATAATGAAATCGGTGTAATGGATATCTCGTAAAGGGTGTTGGTGGCTTATCCATGAGTAACTTCGGAAATAGCTTCCCTTACCTGTTCTGAAATAGCCAACATCTCTTCTTCAGAAAAATCCAATTTAGGTTTTTCAAAGTTGAGATCGGAAATCTGATTGATGGGCACCAAATGTATGTGCGCGTGCGCTACTTCTAACCCTACAACAGCCACACCAACACGTGCACACGGGATTGCTTTTTTGATGCCTTGCGCAACGATCTTTGCAAACATCCACATACCCATATAGGCATCATCACCGATATCAAAAATATAGTCTGTCTCTTCCTTAGGAACCACTAGAACGTGTCCTTTGGCAATAGGTCTTACATCGAGAAAAGCAAGATAATCATTGCTCTCGGCAACTTTATAGGCAGGTATCTCCCCAGAGACAATTTGTGAAAATATTGTAGACATACGTACTATTAGTGTATAAAAAACTGGCTTCTGATTTTCATAACATCCCACATTGTACTATTGTTTCACAATGTTAAAGACACGAAAATCTATCCAGTGATCATTAGCAAATATAACAAAAAAAGAAAGAAGTCGTAATAGGCTATTTTCGACTTCTTTCTGAGATACAATGTTGGATCGTGCGGTTATGGCAGAACCGCACATAACCACTACAAAATTTCTAACGGGATATTTCCAAGATTTCTAAGTCCAACTCTCCAGCAGGAACAGTTACCGTGGCTATATCTCCTACTTTTAATCCTAAAAGCCCTTGAGCGATCGGTGATTTGACAGAGATTTTTCCAGATTTGAAATCGGCCTCTGTTTCAGACACCAACTGGTAGGTCATCACTGTGCCATTCTTCACGTTTTTTATTTTCACAATGGATAAGGCCAAAACCTTGGATGTATCCAGATTGGATTCATCTATGATACGTGCCGTCGACAAAACAGTTTCTAACTTGGCGATCTTTGCTTCGTGCAAGCCCTGCGCCTCTTTCGCTGCATCGTATTCTGCATTCTCTGAAAGATCTCCCTTATCTCGCGCTTCTGCAATGGCATTCGCGATTTTCGTACGACCTTCCGTTTTCAGATACTGCAATTCTTCACGAAGTTTAGCCAACCCTTCTTCCGTATAATAAGTTACTTCTGCCATAATAAACTACTTAATTAGCACCATGTTATTTAATAATAGACAATAAAAAAGGCAAGACCATACTATCCATTAGAGGACAACATGGCCTTGCTCATTATCACGAAAATAATGATCTGTATCTGTAAAAGCAAATTTAATCTGGAATTTCGGACAAGTCGTCTACAAACTTGTAACCCAATCCTCGCACGGTCTGCAAATAAGACGGTTTATCTGGATTTTTCTCTATTTTCTTTCTCAAACGTACCACATGCATGTCCAAGGTACGTGTATTCACGTTAGAGCTATATCCCCATACAGCCTCCATCAACTCATCTCGTGTTACATCTTTACCTTTGTTGCGTAGGAAATGTAACAAGATGCGATTTTCCAAAATAGTCAATTCAATTTTCTTTCCGTCGCGCACTAAAGAGTGGATATTGGGGTGATGCTCTGTTTGTCCAAAGTGATATACCTCCGCACCAGATTTAGGCACAAAAAACCGCACCTTATTCTCGATCATAGCAACCAGTACGTCCATATTAAATGGCTTGGTAATGTAATCGCTTACACCGTAGCTATATGCATCGATTTTGTCTACATCCTGCGATTTGGCCGTCATCATGATAATGATATTCTCGAACCCAGCTTTGCGCACAGCCTCGCATACCTCGATTCCTTCTTTACCTGGCAACATCCAATCTAGCAACACGATATCAGGTTGCTTAGACAGGATAATTTTCTCGGCTTCGAGGCCATCTGCTATTTGCAACACCTGATAATTTTCTGTTTGCAACCTATGGCTTACTAAAAACCGTAGGTTTTCATCGTCTTCTACAACGGCTACTGTTATTTCTTTTTCCATGTGATCTCTTACTTTTATTTTGGGAAGGTCAATGTGAATATAGTACCCTCACCCAACACGCTCTCTACTCGGATTTCTCCTCCCATAAACTCGGTGATTTCTTTACAAAATGCTAATCCAAGACCTATGCTTCCTCCTTGATTGTATTGGTTTTTTATACGATAAAACTTTTTAAATATATTTTTTAATTCGCCCTTTGCAATTCCGATTCCTTTGTCACTAAATACAATAACAAAGCTTTTCTTAGTCTGCTCCACTTCAACATGAATGGAGCGACTACCTGCTTCTGAATATTTATAAGCATTGTCTACAAGATTGTGAAATACAGAAGCCAGCAAAACAGGATCCGTATACAACTCATCTTTGACATTAATGTGATACGTAAGACTGATATCATTGTACTTGATACGGCATGCTTTGAATATCTCATCGCAAAAGTCGTGCAAATTAATCCAATCCCCTTTGTAAGGTATAGATTTGTTCTCAATCTGCGCATAAGACAACAATTTATTCATCAGGTTGTTAAGCTTATCTGCTTCCTGATCCAGAATACGACCGTACATAAAGCGCTCTTCATCACTTACTTTTTGCGCGCTTTTTATATTATTACCCGCGATCTTAATTACGCTGACAGGAGTCTTGAATTCGTGCGTCAGGTTATTGATAAAATCATATTGCAGCCGATACAATCGATTGTTGTTATTAATATTACGATAGATTAAATAAATAATGGACAACAAGACAACGTATAAAAAGGAAATACCGAGTACGACGGGTATGAGCCAACGATAGATTTCTTTGGAAATAAACTCTTGTGAAGAATCAAACTTAATCTTGAAATCAGACAAAGCACCCGGTAAGGGCAGTTCGGTGGTATAAAACGTCTTTTCCTCCATCGCTGCCGGATCGGTTAAGGGAGTGATCGATATCTTTTCGTAATACCTGGGCTGTGTGTTCCTAAGCCGTAATTTTTGCGGATTGATGCGGAACAAAAACATATCTTGCTCAAAGAACGCGTCGGGCAAGCTATCATTGAGCAGTAAAGCCTTGTACAACAACAGGTCACTGATGCGTGGGATATTTAAGTAGCCAATTTTACCGGGTGAGAACGAATAAAAGACACGATAGATTTCGTCTTCAGTCAACGTGGTGGATTCATTCACCTTCGCTATGTAATCAAAAAATTTGATCGCTGCATTATTAAAGTCACCTCCATACGGATCCGGTTTCTCCTGAAAATTGGAATTACTCCTAAGCCGATAGTCGCTATCCAGTCCAAAACTAATTATAGCCTTTGAGTGGAAGAGTAAATTATCGCGATAACGTACGCCCCGACTCATCATTTTGGAGTTGGTGATGGTCACATCGTAGAAAACGACTTCTTCTACGAAAGGATTTTTACGCAGCGTCTGTTCTGCAAATTGCCGAGCCTGTGTAGAATCCAAAAAACCCTGATAATAGGACAATTCGGGTATTCCATTGTATAAAAAATCATTGAATTGCTTAATCGTAGCATCGAACACATCGGTCTTTCGATTATAAAACTCCGATTCCACATGATTGGCAATGGTAGATCGGGCCAGACCAACGGCTACTACGTACAAGACGGTCACCATAGCCAGAAAGGCAATCAGCAAACCAAAATTTTTCTGATAGCGAACAACAGGTTGTGGCACGTGGTCTCTTTTTAATGTAAGTATTGTTTCAGAAAGCTTTCTACTTCCTGAAAATACAAGGTCATATTCTCCTCGCTTTTAAATCGGCGACCTTCATCTTCCTTGAAGATATAGCGCACAGGAACATTATTTTGCTTTAAACGGGCTACGAATTGATTCGCATCCGTCACAGACGTATATTTATCCTTTCCTCCCTGAAAAAATAAGACTGGCTTTTTCACCTTGCCGGCATGAAACAATGGCGAGATCGTCTTAAAGAACTCTGCCTCACGCTCTGGATTACCAATAATCTGATAATACATCTGTACGTAAGGCTTTAAATGCGGCGGAATCTCTTTGAAGTAAGTAAACAGATTGCTATACCCGGAAGAAGAGATGATGCATTTGTACATAGATGGATTGAAGCTAGCCGCGTGTAAGGCCGAATAGCCCCCAAAGCCGGTACCCATGATAGCCATCCGATTTTTATCTGCCTTACCCTCATGGATTAGCCAGGTTACGCCATCTGTAATATCAGACTGAATCCTACCTCCCCACTCCCGAAATCCGGAAGACCAAAATGCTTTACCATAGCCCATCGTTCCGCGGTAATTGATTTGAAAAACAGCGTAACCTCGATTGGCCAGAAATTGCACTTCTGGATTAAAGCCCCAATCATCGCGACGACTTGGACCATCATGCACCAGCACTACGAGAGGACAATTTTTATGTCTTCCTTTTGGATAGGTAATAAATCCATTGATTTCCTTATTATCCCGCGCATTGAACTTCACAGGCTCCATAGGCAGCATATCTGCTTCCTTAAGACCAGGAAATGCCGTCATCAATTGTGTGAATTGATTTTTGCTGCTATTGTAGTAATATACTTCTCCTGGTCGCACATCGCTGTATACACGAATGATAAAATGTTGCAGGGATGGATCCATATCCAAGAAATCGACGGCATAACCTTTGAAGTGCTGCTGTACAGTTTTATAGGTATTGTGCAGGTTGGAATCAAAAAATGTATAATTTTTTCTGCAGGCACTGGTTGTTGCAAAAAGCTGTCGATGCAATTGATGCGAATACCCTTCATTATTAACATCTACATCACTATCAGCAAAAATCTCCCGCACTTCTTTTCCGGTAGAAACATCGTACTCCACTATCGCAAACTTGTCTCTATTTTGATTCGACATCGCTACGACCGAACGGGTAGATTCTCCTAAATACCCCAGCGGATTCACCGATGTCTTGAAGTCATACACCGCGATCTCCTCAAACTTTTGTTGTTCATTCGCTCGGTACAAAATTGATTCTTGCACACTATCACTCGTCAGTGCAAGACGTACGACACCATCTGGCGAAGGTATCCACGAAGTGATCATACCAGGATTTTTATACACCAACTCAGGCGTGCGCCCATCTAGAAAAATTTTGTATAGATCAAAGACGCTGGAATCGCGCATGTTGATAGACGCATATATAGCGCCCTGATAATCGCGAATAGGCTGTGTAAACTTTAATCGGCTTCTGACAGGCTCAAGCAGCTGCTGAATGGAGTCTGTAGCGACATCTACCGCAAATAGACGCAAGACATCATCGAAATAATGCGAATTCGAAAATACAATGGTACTATCATTAGCCCAATGAAAACTCTGCACATTCAGATCATCCTGATAGGTCAATTGCTTGGATTTATCATCATCTTCCAAATCCATGATAAATATGTTTTTGCAATGATCATGCATGCCCAAATAGGCAATCATACTTCCATCTGGCGACAGCTTAAAGTTGCTGCGCTCGGATTTAAATATGAAATCTTCGACAGGGATTACTTCATTTTGCTCCACCCCGGAGCCACACGCATGTAAAAAAAGCGAGAAAGATAAAAGGATGTAGTTAATGTATTTATATCTAAAATTCATAGATTCCAGCAGCACATTTTCAAATATTGGAATTATTTAATGATTTGACCGTTATGCAACTTTAATTTTACAGGGAAGGGAATGTTACTGTTCGAAGAATGTTCGTCACAAAAAAACGTTAATTTTGCAGTATGTATTTGTATAACATATCTATTATTTTGGAAGAGTCCGCACATGCTGACACCTTAAACTGGATCAATTCGACGTATCTACCAGCTCTTTCTTTAAATCACAACCCGCAATTTCTGACGATGTTGGATTCACCACACGAGGGACATACCTATTGCCTACAGGTAAAATTTAGCGATCAAGATGCGTTAGAGAATTTTAAAGCCCAATACATGCCGGAGCTGCAAAACTACTTGGCGACTCACCACGCAGAGCGCGCTTTTTTATTCGACAGTACCATGCAATACCTGTAGGTTAAAAGCCGCTTATGAGCTATTAGAGAAACTTACTTTGAGGCTTCACACGAAATTTTTTGTACCACAAAATCCCTACACCTGCGCCGATAATAAAGGGCATCGCCAATAGAAAAAGAATGCCATCATTGAGGCCTTTGCCTTGTGTATTGCCTTCTTTAGTACTATTTTCAGCGTTTAGTGTACACATGGCGCATTGTGCGTTTCCGCGAAGCGGTATGATCGACGATACGGCGAAAGTTAAAATCAACGCCAGAACGAAATGCCTGATATAAACCATACTACAAAAGTAAGTAATTAAATAGAGTTAGCGGAATCAGATTATAGCAACGCATTAAACTTTTCCCAAAATCCATCTACTGGAAGAGCTGCCTCAATACGTGTTGGCTCGTCTTTCACAGGATGATCAAAGGTTAAAGAACGCGAATGCAAACAAATGGTTCGTTGATGGCTCCCTCTCGGATAGCCATATTTATTATCTCCAACTATTGGGCAGCCCATATAGGCCAACTGCGCTCTAATCTGATGTGTACGCCCCGTCAGTGGCTTTACTTCTAATAAGTAAAAACCATTTAACTCTCCAATCACTTTATAATCCAGCTCTGCTCGGCTACCATTCTTAATCTCACGATTATATGCCTTCGTAATCATCTTTTTACGATCACGTAACAACCAGTTCACCAATTTCGCTTCTTCATCTGGGGGTTGGTTTCTCACCACAGCGAGATAACTTTTTTGTACCTTTCTATCATGAAACAAGCGGTTCATACGATCCAATGCCTTACTTGTTTTGGCGAATAGGATCATCCCACTGACTGGGCGATCCAAGCGATGAATGACACCCAAAAAAGCAGCGGGTTTATTGTATTTTTTTGCCAAGTAGTTTTTGGCCATCTCTTCTAGCGAGATATCTCCTGTTACATCTACCTGGACGATATCACCTCCACGCTTATTAATAGCGATCAGATGATTGTCTTCATATATAACGTCTTTATCAGAAATTCCCATGTACGCTGCTACCTCTTCTTATCGACCGCTATTAATATTTTTAATGGAATCCTGACGTGCTTTTTCTTCGGCCTTCGCACGTTTTCTAAAGAATCCGCGCAACAAGAAGTTGCTTTGCAGTGCCTCCATATTCTCATCCAGTTTCTCTGTACTCAGATTCAGATTTCTTAAAATCTGCTTAATCTCTTCCGCAGCAGCAGGATCATTGGTGAGCACACCAATGGCGTTGTCCTTCTCATTCAGACGGTTGGATACCTGATCTAAATTGACCATTAATGCACTGGCTGTCTGTGTAACGCCCTGCAACTGTGATGCAGAAGCACGTAAGCTGGCGAAAACTGCCGTATCAGTTGTTAAATCATGGATTAGCCCATTGTCACTATTTAATTTATTGGTGAGCGTCACCACATTTTTCATACTGCGATCTACACCGTTCATAGCGCTTTGCATAGAGGCTAACGAAGCCTTCAATGAATTCGCAATGGATTCATCGGCCAATAAAGCACCAACAGATCCCTTGCCTTCAACCAGATTCGCCGACAGTAAGGCAAAGTTCTTCGTTATTTCCAAGAGATTTTCGTTGTTGATCTGTAGTGTTTGCAACATCGCTTCTACACCACCGGTAGCCTTGGAGCTGATCTGATCGCCATCTACGATAGCGGGTGCGGCGGCAGTTCCACCTTCCAGATTGATAATTGCATTACCGATAAGGCCGTCAGATCCCAGCGAAGCCTGTACATCTTTTCGGATATATTGACTGGATTTCTCTTCAATATGCATGACTACACGTACATTTTCTACGCTCTCAAACGCAATTTGCTTTACGATACCGACCTTTACACCCGAAAACCACACATTATTGCCCACCTTCAACCCTTTCACATCATGGAAATAAGTGGTCACTTCAATATTCTTGCTAAATCTATTTTGTTGTGTACCCAATACCAGTATTCCGGCAACTAGAATAATCAAGCCAATAAAAACAAATAGGCCGACTATCAGGGAACGTTTTGTGTCTGTTGTATTGCTCATAGCTATTACTACATTATAAAATTATAATCATAAAATGGTTTAACACGGTTATCATCCGTATTAAAAATCTCATCGAACGTACCTTGGCGTTCGAAGCGTCCGTCCAGCAACATGACCATCCGATCACTCACCTGTTTGGCACAAGCCAAATCGTGTGTAATGATGATGGAGGATGTTTTATATTGCTCTTGTACCGTATTAATTAAATTATTGATCTCCAAGCAGGTGATTGGATCCAACCCTGCTGTGGGCTCATCATACATCATGATATCTGGCCGTAAGATTAGGGTTCTGGCGATGCCAATTCGCTTTCGCTGACCACCACTAAGTTCAGAGGGCATCTGGTTGATAGCCTGAGAGAGCCCTACACCTTCTAATACATTTTCCACTTCCTTATCTATCTCGGCTCTAGTCAGATTTCGCTTATTGCGAACGAGCGGAAACTCTAGATTTTCCCGAACGGTCATACTATCGTACAACGCACTATTTTGAAAGGAGAAACCAATACGCAAACGCATCTTTTGTAGTTCCTTCTCGGATAGATCAGTAATTTCTTGTCCCAGCACACGTATTGCACCAGCATCTGGCATCAATAAGCCCGAAATCAACTTGATAAGCACAGATTTCCCCGTTCCAGAACGTCCTAAAACGACTAAATTTTCGCCATTATACAGTTTCAGGTCTACATTGCGCAAAACATGCAGATTACCGAAAGATTTGCTGACATTATCTACATGAATAACCACATCTTGCTGGTCTATAGCAACCTTTTTTTTCTCCATGTCTCTATCCGATTAATGCTAACACCTGGACAATCAATAACTCCTCAATAAATACAATAAACATGGAAGCTACTACAGCACTATTGGCGGCCTTACCAACACCTTCTGTGCCTTTCGAAGAGAAGAAGCCCACGTAGGTACTTACAAAACCAATGGTAAAACCAAAGACTAATGCACGAAACGACATTGCAAAAATATCGATCATCGTGATTGAATTGAATACCTGATTGAGGAAGCTCAACATGCTGAGCTGTTCTTTAGAAATAATACTGAGATAACCGCCGAAAAGACCAATACCCGCAACATAAAACGTCAGTATCGGAATCATGAAAGTCGTCGCAAGTATGCGTGTTACGATCAAGAATTTGAAAGGATTGGTTCCGGAAACCTCCATGGCATCGATTTGTTCGGTAACATTCATCGAGCTAAGCTCTGCACCAATTTGCGAACCAACCTTACCAGAAGCGATTAACGCAGTAACTAAAGGAGCTAATGCCCGCACAATAGCAATTGATATTAACGCGGGCAACCAAGACGATGCACCAAACTCTTCCAAAGAAGGTCTGGATTGTTTTGTAAATACAAAGCCCACGATAAAACCCGTCAAACTTATTAGCGGGAATGACTTCCACCCCACCTCATAACATTGGCGAATAATTTCTCTGAACTCAAATGGCGGACTGACCACTTCTCGGAAAAACCGCATCAGAAAACGATGGATTTTCGCGAATTCTAATAACAACACCTTTAACTTGCTCCCCATGGAAATGAGTTGTTTTTCTAGTACTGACTTATTTTTGAAACAGGTCAAAGCTACAAACTTTTTAGTTCTGGTTCATCCTGTCATTCAAATATTGCATTACACAAAAATTCAGCCAAGGATTGCTGACGTTGAGGGATTGTTTCGAGGAACTCCATTAAACTATATCAAGGCCTTACATTGACTTGAAAATCAAATTCTTCGCGTCGGCAGCTAAGCAGTTTATTTTGTCTATACTTCCCCTTTCGGACTAGTTATTTTACATTAAATACAGTTGCATAAAAGCATAATAATTATGCAATAAAACAACCTCTAGAATATATTTTTTTATTTACACCTTGCTTTAGTTAATTCAAGTAATAAATGGATCTTCATATATCGTACAGAAACAAAAATTAAATAGTAGTGTTGTCTCATTTGAAAACTATTACACATAACTATTGAAAATTTCACATTTTATGGAAGAACTACAACACACACGACAAACATCCTCAGGCAATGGTTTGAGACGATTATCTTGGAGCGCTATATTCGCCGGCGTCCTGATAGCCATCATTGTACAATTTTTACTTTCTTTACTTGGTTTGGGGATAGGTCTTTCCACCTTTTCACCGACTACAGACGATTCACCCTTTAATGGGTATGGCACCGGAGCATCTATATGGTGGCTACTTTCTGTGCTGATAGCCCTGTTCACGGGAGGATTGGTCACCGGTTGGCTATCTTCAAGTTATGATAAGATCGACAACATTTTACACGGTGCTGTGACATGGGGTCTATTTACACTTCTTTCCTTGTATATTATCACTTCTTCAATCGGCAATATTATGGGTGGTATAGGTACTGTTATTGGCAAGGGTGCATCTGCAGTAGGTAGTGTTGTGGAGGAAGCCGCCCCCGAGGTAACCTCTTTTATCGGCGATCAAATTGACTTGGATGGCGAGGATTTGGAAAACTTGAAAGAAGAAGCGCTAACTATGCTTCGACAAACAGGTAAGAAAGATTTACAGCCAGAAAACATTGAAAAAAAGGTAGACAAGGCTACTGATGAGGTAGGCAAAGCCTCCAGCAATGTAGCTCAGGATCCAAATAAGATCGATAGCGAAGCGGAATCTCTGTTTGATAAGCTATTCGACCTGAAAGAAGACATTTTATCTGCGGCTGATCAAGAGGCTTTGGCTAATATAATTTCAGAACGTACTGATAAAACCAAAGAGGAATCGAAGGAATTGGTCTCTAATTGGGCTGAAGCAGCAGACAATATAAAACAAAAGATCAACGAAGCTACACAACAGGCGGCCGAGAAAGCTGAAAAAATTAGCGAGGAAGCAACAGATGCTGTTGGTAAAGCAGCAATTCTAGGATTTTTTGCGCTACTATTGGGAGCCGCAGCGACAATAGGAGGTGCTATATTGGCAAACAATAAAAGAGCTGCACAGTATGGTAACCGCCGAATGCTATAGATTTAAAAGCGAAAGAAATCACAAAACTATAATACATCGCAGTAAGCAAAAAAGGCGTCCTCTCCGGACGCCTTTTTAGGTGCAATTCATATTATTTTACCTTTGCCCGATACCTGGCAAATCTCAATAATCAATTTTCAAAATTAAACCTAGAATTTATTATGCAGTCATAATAATAAATACGAATGATAACATAAAACTTGCGGCTATGAAACGATTCTTAACATCCACATTCTTGGTGACGATTGTAGCAACACTTTTAAGTGTGTTGCCCACCAATAGATCTTTTGCACAGGGCCGAATCTCATTCGATGTTTTCTACAATGAGCTTTCTCCTTACGGACACTGGACCAATGATCCACAGCATGGCGACATTTGGTTTCCTCAAGTAGGTCGGGATTTTATGCCTTACGGTACAGACGGATATTGGACCATGACTGAGTATGGCAATACTTGGGTTTCCAACTACGACTGGGGATGGGCACCTTTTCATTACGGCCGTTGGGTACACACCCCTTACAGAGGTTGGGGATGGATTCCAGGATACGAATGGGGACCAGGTTGGGTAGAATGGCGTAATGGCGGTGGATACTATGGATGGGCACCAATGAGCCCAAGGTTATATGTAGCGACCAGTGTACCTTTTGATTTTTGGATTTTCTTACCCACACGTCGCATTCATGCACATAATATGAACCGGTATTGGTCGCGAGGACAACGTGGCATTTTTAACCGTACCACGGTTATAAATAATACGTATATCGTAAATAATAATCATTACTATGGTGGGCCGTCCGTTCGCAATATGGAGCGAAATCTAGGTAGCCGTATCAGAGTAAATCAGGTAGCTTACACCGATCGTCCGGGTGCACGTGGTGTATCCAACAGAACGGTAAGTATATATAGGCCAGATCGTCCGAATGGAAATAATGGTCTCTTTAATAGCAACCGTGCGGCAGCATCGGGTCGCGGAAGTTCCAATGCTCGCACATCATCACGTGGAGCTGCAGGAGCCACCAGCGGCAATGTAAACCGGGAATCTAGTGGAAGAGCAGCGACATCTTCTAGCAGAGGAACAGCTACCTCATCATCAAGAGCGAGTGGCACAACGGTTTCACGCGGAGCGGCAGGAACCACCAGCGGCAACGTAAACCGGGAATCTAGTGGAAGAGCGGCGACCTCTTCTAGCAGAGGAACAGCTACCTCATCATCAAGAGCGAGTGGCACAACGGTTTCACGAGGAACGGCAAACACTACGCAACGTCCTGCAGAGCAGGCCACCCGCCCGAGATCATCATCGGAGCGAGCAACACGATCGCAATCTGCACCGGCTACTCGAGAGAGAGCGGCAGCTCCAGCTCGTTCGGAGAACCAAGGAAGCAGCCGTGCAGCGGCTAATACGGTGCCGCAACAGCGGTCGTCATCAAGTGCTGCTCCTGCTACGAGCAGTCGCGGATCTTCTTCTAGGTCTGAACCTGCACGGTCATCAGCACCACGTGCTAGTACATCCGATCGTGGATCTACTGTTTCCAGCGGTTCGTCGAGCAGAGGTTCGAGTAGCAGCTCTTCCGGTAGTGCACAGAGCCGGAGTTCGGAGAGTTCCTCATCATCACGGGGAGCAGGATCAGGAAGAGCTGGCAGATAGGCATCTATAAAAATTTTCTATTTAATTGTTTATTTATCAATAAGCGGGAAAGCATGTTCTTTCCCGCTTTCTTTTACCAGATCTTTAAAGTCGAAAGTATTTATTATTTTCACCACTCGTAATAATTACAACGCACATGCCTAGAATATCTTCCCTATTGGACAATGATTTTTACAAGTTTACGATGCAATTCGCTGTCGTTAAACTGTTTCCCAAGGCGAGAGCTAGGTACCAACTGATTAATCGTGGTAAACATGCCTATCCTCCTGGGTTTGGTGATAAATTACGAGAGAAAGTCAATGAAATGGCTCAACTTCGTCTTACCCGCACCGAAAAGAATTTCTTTGCATCCCGATGCCCATATATTGATCCAGTGTACTTCGACTTTCTCCAAGGTTATCGATATGATCCCGACGAGGTAGTGATCAGACAAGAAGGAGAATCGCTCGACATACATATCGAAGGGTACTGGTACCGTACCATTTTGTGGGAAGTGCCGATTATGTCACTGATCTGCGAATTATACTACCAAATGACGGAACAGCAACGAATCGCTGACGAGGAAGTTGTTAAAATTGTACGTGAAAAGATTACGAAATACGATGCATTAGATATTACTATTGCCGACTTTGGTACCCGACGCAGGCATTCCTACGATGTACATGACTTGGTGATACGCACCTTGCAAGCACATCCCTCTCCCACCTTCATTGGCACGAGCAACGTGCATTTTGCCATGAAATATGAAACCCGCCCAATTGGCACACACGCCCACGAGTGGTTTATGTTTCATGCAGCAAAATATGGATATAAGATGGCCAATCTCCTCGGTTTGGAGCATTGGTCTGAGGTGTATCGAGGCGATCTGGGTATTGCCTTATCAGATACGTACACCACGGAGGTGTTCTTTAAGCAATTCGATAAGAAATTGACTAAGCTCTTTGATGGCGTTCGGCACGACAGTGGCGATGCCATTGAGTTTGCTACCAAAACCATTCAACATTATCAAAGTAAAGGTATTGATCCACTTTCCAAAACGATTATCTTTTCTGATGGATTGGATTATGAGAAAGTAGCACATATCGTTAGTTTCTGTCGCGGAAAGATCGGACATTCCTTTGGTATTGGCACAGACTTTACCAATGATGTTGGCCTTCCGAGGATGAATATTGTATTAAAGATGACCGAAGCTTTTCCTGATGAAGGCGAGTGGACACCGGTCATCAAATTATCGGACGAACTCTTTAAGCATACCGGAGATCAAAACGAAATCACGCTGGCAAAGCACGTACTGAACATTCATTAAGCTTTTATGGAATACGATCCTTATGGTGACGCACTATTAGCAGTGTACCATCAATCGCCAAACAGGCAACCGCTATATCTACACACTAGCTATGGCGATACCGACGAGATGCCTGTTGATGTTTTTTTTCGCACGGAAGATGACTTTTCCGAACTGGAACACATTGCGCTGGCCCTTTGTGATGGCCACGTTTTAGATGTTGGAGCTGGGGCAGGCGCACATGCCTTGTATCTACAATCGAAGAACTTTGCCGTCACCGGTCTGGAAATCTCTTCTTTAGCAGCAGGCGTTATGCAGCAGCGCGGTGTACACGACATTTTGCAGGCAGATTTCTTCGAACATAAAAACGCCACCTATGATACCCTTTTGTTTTTGATGAACGGAATTGGTATTGCAGGAACACTAGCTGGATTTCGCGCATTACTCCAACATAGCAAAACTTTATTGAGCGATCGTGGACAGTTGTTGTTTGACACCTCAGACATTTCCTACTTATATAACGACTTTGAGATTGAAAGACCGGCTCACTATTTCGGGGAGATCAACTATCAATATGAATATGACGGCCAGATGGGTACCGAATTCCCTTGGCTTTATCTGGATCAACAAACGCTGATTACGATCGCAAATGAAGAAGGATGGGTTGTACAAATACTTTTTGAGGACGATCACGATCAGTATCTGGTGCGGATGGAGCCTAAGCCGAAAGAACCAGACAATCTTTTCTTGTAACAATTGTTAACAAACGTTAAAATACATAACTATAAGTTATAAATAGAAACATAATCCTCCTTACGACGTTCTATATAGATGAAAGTCATTAAGTAATTGTATTCAAAAAACACAAACATAAAAAAGGAGAAATCATGAAAAAGTTATTTTTAACAGGTATTAGTTTATTATTCGCAGTAGCATTAACATTTGCACAGAATGTAGGTCCAGAAGAAAAAGCACGTGCAAAATCGGCTGAATTAACCGAGAAATTACAGTTGACACCAGAGCAACAAGGTCCGGTACATCAAATTATTTTAGAAGGCGTACAGGAAAAACATGCCTTAAAAGCAGATCAAACATTAACAGAAGAAGCTAAAAAAGATCGTTTGAAGGCTGGAAAAAAAGAGAAGCATGAAAAACTAAAAGCGCTACTTACTGATGAGCAGAAAACACAGTATGAGGCGTGGGTGAAGGAACAAAAAGAAGACTAATACGAATAATATCAACTTAGTTATCTAACAAATCAGGGGGTGTAATGAAAATTACACCCCCTGATTTGTTTAATTCTTGTATCCACTTTATTCGGGCAATAAACTAATCGATGTATTCAAATCCTACATAAGGGACCAATACTTTGGGAATTTTTATTCCCTTTTCTGTTTGGTGATTCTCCAGCAATGTAGCTACAATACGTGGTAATGCTAATGCCGAACCATTTAAGGTATGTGCCAAAGTCATTTTACCTTCCCCATTACGAAAGCGTACTTTTAAACGATTAGATTGAAAAGTTTCGAAGTTGGACACAGAAGACACTTCTAACCAGCGTTGTTGTGCTGTACTATAAGTCTCCATATCATAAGTAAGTGCCGATGCAAATCCCATGTCTCCACCACATAGTCGCAATACTCGGTATGGAAGCTCTAACTTTTGCAATAACGACTGTACGTAGGTACTCATTTCTTCCAACGTGTCATACGATTTATCCGGATGCACCACTTGTACGATCTCTATCTTATCAAACTGGTGCAAGCGATTCAAACCGCGCACATGTGCGCCATAAGAACCCGCTTCTCGACGAAAACATGGTGTATAAGCACAATTCATAATCGGAAATTGCTCTTCCTTTACAATTTCATCGCGGTAAATATTGGTGACAGGTACTTCCGCCGTAGGGATCAGGTACAAATCGTCTTGGGTGATATGATACATTTGCCCTTCCTTATCTGGCAAGGCACCGGTAGAATAAGCTGAAGTCTCATTCACTACATGAGGGACCTGCACCTCGTGGTAGCCCGCTTTCATTGCTTCGTCTAAGAAAAA
Organism: Sphingobacterium sp. lm-10; assembly: GCF_023554555.1. Taxonomy (NCBI): domain Bacteria; kingdom Pseudomonadati; phylum Bacteroidota; class Sphingobacteriia; order Sphingobacteriales; family Sphingobacteriaceae; genus Sphingobacterium; species Sphingobacterium sp. lm-10. The sequence continues at coordinate 74,292 of NZ_JAMJWC010000003.1, read as the reverse complement.
ATTGATCAAACCACGCTGTAAACGCGCCCCTTTACCCGTATATACCGGAAATCCTGCTCCAGCGATCTTCGTGCCCAGTTCAAAGTCAATCAATTTATATTTTGCGGCTAGTTCCCAATGGGGAAGCGCATGATCTCCTAAGCTCGGGATCTCGCCGTGCTCTAATACCACCTCATTTTCTTCTGGAGATGTGCCAATCGGTACGGAGGTATGTGGTAAGTTCGGCAATTGCACCAGCTTATCATGTAACTCCTGCTCCACACGAACTAGCTCGTCGCCAAATTCCTTAAGCTGCGATTTGTGGCCAGAAGTTTTTGCTTTGATCGCTTCCGCTTCTTCTTTTTTACCTTGTCGCATCAGCTCTCCAATCTGCTTGGCACAAGAATTCGCTTCGGCAGCTATCGCTTCCGAGTTGCCTTGAAGGGTACGACGCGATTCGTCTAATGCGATTACATCATCTATCAAATTCAACTCTTTGAAGTTTCTCTTCTGCAATCCTGCGATTACCTCATCCTTGTTTTCACGGATATAACTGATCTGCAACATAAATATGTATATAAACTGTTTTTCTTGTTAAAATATGTTTTCCTTATCTCAAACGAATGCCCTAATCTTGTCTACGCAAATAGAATGGTCATGATTTGTTATTAGATGGCGCGGAAAATCGTACTACAAATGTCTAAAATAAACTGTCAAATTTTAAATATATATGAACATATCCATAAGAATTGGCTATTTATCTAAAATGACGCTATTAAATAACAGAACAAATTCTGTTCACTACGTCGGCACGGCCGTCTTGGTGGATTAGTTTTCTTGTTAAAGGTGAGCCGCTTTTTGCTTATACTTGTACCTACAAACAGTTTAACAATGACTCGTTACTTCCTCTTTTTCTTTTTGACTTCGTTGTGTTCGCATCTCTTTGCTCAACCCCAAGCTATTCGGGACTTTATCGTCAAAGAGAATCTATCGCAGAATGGAAAACTAGCTATTATCGCAGTAGATACCACAGAAAGAGCGGACGATAGAATACGAGGAAATTTCCTGTTTTCTGTCAATGGATTTCAACAAAATTTGAACTTTCGGGATGGTGTGGCTGTCATCGCTGATCCCATAGAATCGTCCACCTTTGTATTTTTCAAGCACAAAAATCAAGACAACGAGGTTGGCAAATTTTATTTTATCCGAAAAACAGATAATGGCCTCAGCCCCTACAAGGTAAATGGGCTAACCTTAGTAGTATTGCCGATTGCCGTTTTGTTGATTGCCTATGCCTTTAAGCGTTTACTGGTTGTATTTGTAGTGGTCGCCCTGGTGTATGGTTATTTGCATTTCTCCAAAGGATTGGATATTTCTCAACTGTTTGAAAGCTTCTTCTTCGGTCTGCGCGGATTACTTTAAAACGGCATTCCTACCCCAAAATTATATTGAATAAAGCTGTAGCGATCCGGTCGATGCCGTTCAAAATAAGCAGCCCTGAATTCCCGGGAGTTAAACAAATGTTGAATTACCCACTGGTCGGATCCGGAAAATTGTGGATCCTTTACTTTCATTCCGGCATCCAGCCGGATGGTAAAATAATTCATATCGAACCGCAATCCAAACCCGGTACCCAGCGCAATTTGCTGGAAAAATCTATCGAACCGAATTTCTCCACCCGGATTGAGGTTGGGAGTAAGCTCGCGCAGGCGCCATACGTTACCGGCATCCAGAAAGGTAGCACCATTAAGCCGTGCCCCCAAAAACTTATTTAAGATCCGAAAACGGAATTCTGCATTCGTTTCCAGCTTCACCTCTCCCAATTGATCCAAGTTACGCAGGTTGACCCGCAGATCTTCGGTCAGTCCTTCCCGACTATAGTTACCCGGACCCAAAGTACGTGCCTGCCAGGCACGAATACCATTCATCCCTCCGGCAAAAAAGCTCTTCTCAAAAATTAACAAGGTAGAATTATTGCCATACGGCACCGCAACGCCACCATTTAAGCGAAACACAAATTGCCGATTGCCTCCTAAATGCCGGTACAATCGATAATCTACCTCACCTTTGATATATTGCAAATAAGGAACATTGAACACCAGTCGCTGACCTTGCTCATCGGTATTAAAATTGAATAGGTTACTCAATAATCCCAACGTATTGCCGCTTACATCGACCATACCTCGCAAAAAAGAAAAGTTCTCTACCCGGTTGAGCTTGTTGCCATTGTAGGTAATTGCATATTGAGAACCCAGACCAAAGTACTGTCGGTCATTGGTCTCCACATACAGCTGAAATCCTTGATCACGGAGCCGCTGGCTGAAGGTCTCATTTAATCGTCCTTCCCGATATTCCAACACAATTGGGGTATAACTATGCAAGATGTTTTCTGCCTGATGCCAGGAATAATTTAAGGTATTGATCAGGTACCGATTGGAGTATGTGTTATCTTGGAAGAATAGCTGTAAACTGGATGAAATGGTAGTACGTGGCAAGCCATACGATCCTACACTACGCACCCGAAAGGGTGTCAAGATACGTGGAAAGACGATGCTCGCACCGATTTGAAAGTCATTATTAAAGATTTTATCGGTAATGCTACCAGGCAATCTCGGATCGAAAAGGATCCCATAACGCGTTCGAATTTCCAACAATTCCGCCCCTCCAAAGATGTTACGATGTGAGTAGGTGTTGGCCACATTGAAACCACTCATACCTGAGCTAAACACAAACTCTCCCTCGATCTGGTTACTCATCGCAGGACGCGGCGTAAGCTCGTAATGCACATCCAGTAAAGTCGAGTCGATCTTTTCATAGTTGATCTTTACAGAACGGAAACCATTTGTTTCGAATAATCTGTTATAAGAAAGTTCTTCACGATTTAGGCTGTAGGCCATTCCTTTGCGCAGAAAGACGTAGCGAGCCAGTGGTCTTAAGCGGAATTTACCGGTCTCATCTTCGAATTGTATGCGTCGAGACGTATCCAGCTTGCTTTCTGTTTGCACCTCAGGCAGGCCATCCGGTTGACGGATACGTACGAACACATTATTGATATGAAAAATTTGATGACGCGCAGAATCGGGGTTGGTGAAATCAATTAAAAGTTTGGTTTGATTTTGACGGCCAATCGTGTCAACACCCACACGCATATATTGTCGTAAGTATTCATAGTAGCCTTGGTTTTTCATGGCTACATACATGCGTTCCCGTTCGTCAAACAGATGACGTTCCATATAGGGGCCACCAATACGCACTTGTGTACGAGGCAATATTTCTGTCTGATAGATATTTTCGATTTTCTCGTCGGAAAAACTGCGGTCTATTTCCGAGATATGATACCGAGTACCCATATCTGCTCGAAAATCAATATAAGCTTTCTTCTTTCTGATTTCGATATCAGGAGTAACCTCGGCATCAAAATAGCCATTCGTATTCAAAAAACGCTGTATTTGATTGGCCGAAAGATCCACCATAGCCGAATCCAGAATACGAGGAGGTTCGCCGACATTTTTAATTCCCTCGGTCTTATAGCGTCCATTTTTCGTATTGAAAAGGTTATATATCTGGAGATATAAGCGGGAATTGGGGCGAATATCGTTGGATACATACAGCGAGGCAGACTCCCGCAAGCCGGAGGGCACCCCCACGATATCGACATCTTTGACCAATGCCTGGCCGTCGTCCAGGTATTTCGCTGATCGGCAAGATGTGGATATTATTGCGAAAAGCGTTATTATTGCACCTAGAATATACGTCTGATATCTTATCATCCTGCCATGTTATCAAAATCGCTCATTCGTTTAATTACTTCGCTGCAACATAAAAAGTTTCGTAGACAACATGGTCTATTTTGTGTGGAAGGGGTAAAATCAATTTTAGAATTTGTCGACTCTACCTACGAGGTAAATATGATATTTGCCACCTCATCTGCCGCTGCAAAATTGAACAAAATCCCTCAAAATATAAAGCTTGTATCTGTTAATGAAGAGGAATTAAAAAAAGTTAGCTTCTTAACTAATCCTCAGGGTGCGCTGGCCTTGGTAAAGATTCCATCGAGCGAAAGGATCTCCACCGAACAATTATCGGGCAAGCACAGCCTGATCTTGGATGATGTACAAGATCCAGGCAATATGGGAACCATTGTACGCACGGCCGAATGGTTTGGATTCACCCAGGTTATTGCGTCGTTAGATACGGTGGATGTATACAACCCAAAAGTCGTGCAGGCAACCATGGGATCATTGGCTCGTATGCAGATCATATATATGGATATTGAAGCACTAATCAAAGAAACCACGATCCCCTCTTATGGCGCATTACTAGCCGGTAATTCTATTTATGAAACCGATTTTAAACAGGAGGGAATGATTATTCTGGGCAATGAAGGCAATGGCATTCGCCCAACCATTTTACCACATATTACGCAGGCAGTCACCATCCCCTCTTTCGGGCGTGCTGAATCACTAAATGTTGCTGTTGCTGCTACGGTATTTTGTTCCGAAATTGCACGCAGAAAGCAAACATTCTAAGTAATTAACGGTTAATAGATGGATATATCGTGGGGATATATTTACCTACACTAATTAGGCCTTACAGTAAACATGGAAAATCAAAAAAAATCGACTACCTATTCGATGTCCTTAGCAAGTAGTCTGCTGGCTATGATTCTTATCATCGCAATTTTATACTACACCAGTAGTGTGGTATTGCCCTTGTTATTTTCAATTTTGATATCAATCATGCTATATCCGCTTGCACGGCTCTTCGAAAGATTGCGTTTGGGTAAAGCTTTTTCCGCGATTTTGTCGGTGATTGTCGCCATTGTTATCATGTCTGGCTTGGGTTGGTTTATTGTGTATGAAAGCATTGTCATTGGCAGAGATGCTTCCGCAATCACTGGCAAAGTCATGTCTGTGTTGGAGAACTCCGAAGCTTGGTTGCAAAACACGTTTGGCATAGAACGTAATCAAGTAATGGCGCAGTTGCGCGAGCAAGGCGACAAGGCCATGGATAATGTAGGCGGTATGCTGTCATCTACTTTTGGTTCGATCGGCAGTATGTTAGCGGCTACCGTTTTGGTCCCGTTATTTACGTTCTTCCTATTGTACTATCGCGTATTTTTCCGCGAATTTTTCTTCAAAGCATTTCATTCCGTACCTAAGCAAAAAGTACATGACACGCTCGATCGTATTTACGATGTCGTTCAGAGTTACCTCTTAGGTTTGATTACCGTGATGGGAATTGTCGCCGTATTGAATACCATCGGTTTGATGATTTTAGGTATTGACTACGCTTGGTTTTTTGGCACCTTGGCATCCTTACTCATGTTATTACCATACATCGGTATTGCGATCGGATCGATTCTTCCGGCATTGTTTGCTTTAGCTACTAAAGATAGTGCATGGTACGCGATCGGTGTGGTTGCTTGGTTTCAAGTGGTGCAATTCCTCGAAGGAAATATCATTACACCAAACATTGTAGGCAGCAAAGTGAGCATCAATCCGTTGATGGCGATTATTGCGATCTTATTGGGCGGTATGATTTTTGGTTTAGCCGGTCTTATTCTGGCCTTACCGATGGTGGCTACGATCAAAGTAATCTTCGATGCGATTCCTTCTATGGAAGCCTATGGTTTTCTGATTGGCGAACCAGAAAAAATGCATTTACAACGTAATTCTACCCAACAGTTGCTGATGAAATGGGGCATTGTACGTGAGCCAAAAGTCAAGAAAAAGAAAGTAATTATCGAAACAGAAGTCGCTGAAGTGGAGGTGGACAAACGCAAAGAAATTACCGAGCAATCTCAGGTGAATACGGTAGCCGTCGAGCGTAAAGTCGGAAATCCAAAGCAGGATTTTCCAAAAAGTGATGATCTGGACTCCGATCCAAATTCACAAAAATAAATAAATCAGGGTGGTCGTTTTAGACTACCCTGACTAATAAACCTTTCAGGTATTCTCCTTCGGAAAAGGATGCCCGAACCGGATGATCCTCTGGTTGGTGAAATTGATGAATAAACTGAATCTCCTTACCCGCATCCAGTGCTGCCCAAGCTAGAACCTGTTTGAACGTATCAATATCCATCGCGCCGGAGCAGGAATAGGTAGCTAACAACCCTCCGCTCTCTAACAATAAAAGACCGCGTCTGTTGAGATCTTTATAGGCTCTCGATGCTTTTTCCAAAGTAGATCTGGATGGCGCGTATTTCGGCGGATCTAGTATGATAAGGTCAAATTTCCGACCTTCCTCACCCAATTGGCGAAGGTATTTATTCACATCAGATTGCACTGGTGTATTTCGGGATGCATCGAACCCATTCAACTGGATATTATCTTTTAAGGTGGCAATGGCCAGGGCAGAACTATCTACCGATGTGACATGTGTAGCACCAGCCTGCAAGGCATTTAAAGTAAAGCCACCGGAGTAAGAGAAACAATCTAATACGGATTTGTCAGATACAAATTGCGATACCAAACGTCTATTTTCTCGTTGATCGCAGTAGAAACCAGACTTCTGTCCTTCTACGATATTGATGTGATAGCGGATTCCATTTTCAACGACTTCGACATATTCGGGCGGTATTTCGCCGTACCGTACGCCGTTATCGTCGGGTAGTTGCTCGTATTCTCTGGATTTAATATCGCTGCGCTCGTAAACTCCTTTTGGGGAGAGGAGCTGCACCAGTTCGTCCACGATAAGATGCTTGATCTGATCTACTCCGGCTGCATGAACTTGGATCGAGATAAAGTCACCATACAAATCGGCGATCAATCCCGGCACAAAATCCGCTTCTGCAAATAGTAGTCGGCAGGTCGTGTTAGTATCATGCAGCAGGTGGCGCCGAGCTTCCACCGCTTTTCGCACGCGGTTGCGCCACCAATCGGCATCTGGCACGCGTTCTGGATGCCACTCCAGCAAACGTACGGCAACGCGGGAAACCGGATTGAACATACCATAGGCGATAAACTCTCGTTCTGCGTTAAATACAGAAACCAACTCACCAGATTGCAGTTCATTATCTTTTTGAGCGATCGCTCCCGAGAAAATCCATGGATGTAGCTGCCATGCAGCTTTGTCTTTTGTTTTGTGAAGAATAACTTTTTTCATACCTACCGCTACCTGACCGCTCAACGCAATGCCATTATTTAGTCGGCAAAGGTAGGATATCTTTTTTAAACCTCATCGCAATCTACCGTCACCACCCGTTCAAACAGCTCGTAAAACTTTTCGGTTAATGTGCCATCATTATCATAATGATAGATTAAGTCATTGACCTGATTCCACCAACCATAGGTCAGCACATAGTCAAAGGCTATCTCCTGCCGATGATCTAGCTTCATATTGGCCTCATATTTTTTCCATAAGGCTTCAGGGTAGGCGTTTCTTTCCATTTGTTCCTTTACCAGTTGGCCATACTCCTTCAACAGTACGTCTCCGCCATCTACTAATGCTGTCACATACTGCTGTACCTGTTTATTGTTTTCAAACTTCCCTTTTAAACATTTAGGATCATCCGCCGCCCCTACCCGTATTTGCTGAATATCGTAAGATTCCTCTAAATAGCGAAGCATAGAGTCTCGAGCCATAATAAAATCCGGTGTTTGTACTATTTTCAAGCTGGAGAACTGATTTTTCAATGTATCATAGCTACTTTTCAATTCTTCCAGGTTATCCCCATCAAAATACAGGGCTGCCCGACTCAAAAAATAGGTATCTTTCAAGACCGTTTCCGTATACTTATTCGCATCGTAATAACCTTTGTATATACACAGATCGTCGCTAAAGTCTAGTACCGCCAGTTTTTTCTGTGCGAATACCGGTAAGACACTTAGCGCGGTCATCAAGATTGCTATACTAAACCCTACTTTTTTCATTGCCTATTATATTTACGTCAAAAATACGGCTTTTTCAATAGATAAAGCACTTAAATCTAACTAGTCTGCACGGTCTGATTCGGAAGTTCGAAAACCACTCACCACACCAGCATGATGAGATGTCGTACCATGTTTATCAGACCAATACCAAAATAATAGCATCAGGTATCCCGCATGTATCAATTGAGATTCTACAGCCGACCAATTTTCGATTGTGCTGCTTCCGAAAGTTAACAGAGCCATCAAAGCCAGTCCGGCAAAAATGGTATAGCGGACTTGTATACCCAACAGCAATACGATCCCGATAATAGCTTCTGCAATAGGGATAAAATAGCTGAATCCCAGCACCGCCGCAGAAGGAAGAATGGATTCTTCCATGTTAGACACCATACCATCCGCAAATTCCTGCAATTTGGGTAGGCGAACTAAGCCATGACCGGCCAGTGAGATCGCAATGGGAAGTCGAAGAAAGAAAAAGCTGATTTTTACATTTTCCATCATGTTATTATTTTATTTGTGGTGGGTATTGGAGTATGTTCTGCCAATAGCCCTTCCTGTTTCAATTCATCCCAAAATGCAATAGGAATTTCCGCTGCAAACGATGCCGCATTGGCCGACGCTTGTGCTGCTGTGCTAGCTCCCGGAATAACGGCGGAAACCACTTCAGGGGCAGCGGAGAATTGTAAAGCAGCAGTGCGCAGATCAACTTGATGTGCCGAAGCTACGCGCATCAATGCGGCACGTCGTTCTGCCATACCCGCTGGCACATTACCCCCATACAAATAGCGATCCTTACCGGCTAGATACCCGGCAGATAATGGGGCGCCGACAACTATTTTGACATCTTTCTCTGCCGCTATCGGAAACACCTTGTTCAAAGCATCTTCATACAGCATCAAAGAATATTGGCAAGCAGATAGAAAAACATCAGGATCCGCCACTTCAAAGGTTTTCAAAATCGGTTCAATGGTATTAACTCCCAATCCCCAACCTTTAATCAAGCCTTCCTCTCGCATTTTCGTCAGCTCCGGCATAGCGCCCTTTGCTGCCTCTTGAAAATGCTTTTCCCAGTCTCCCTTAAAATCGTCATTATCGGGAGAAAGGTCATGGATATAGACAATATCTAAAGATGCAACACCCAGTCGTTGCAAGCTATCTTCTACACTTTTCCTTGCTCCTGCAGCAGAATAATCATACACATAACGGAAGTTCAACTTTCCCTTCCACAGACCATTCTCCAGCTGGAAATTATCTTCGGGGTGCAGTATTCTACCAATTTTAGAAGATAGTATAAAATCGGCGCGATTCTTATCTTTCAGATACAAGCCCATCCGGCGTTCGCTGATTCCTAGCCCATACCAAGGCGAGGTATCAAAATGCCTTACACCCGTATTCCAGGCAGATTCCATAGTTTGCAACGCTTTCAAATCGGTGTGTGGTTGAAATCCATTGCCTATCGCTACGCCTCCCAAACCAGATTTCGCAGAAAAGGCTCCTTTCTTAATAGCAGAAACAGAGGAGGAGACCTTGTTTGCATCTGCAGGTATTGGTGAGCCACCGGCGAATAAGGAAGAAGCCATCACTCCGGCAGATGCCATTCCTGTATGATGTAAAAAATTGCGTCTTTTCATAAGAGGTACTATCTAGGACTATGATGAACAAAGCGCAAAACAATGCGCCTCTTAATAAACGGATGCGCCGCTTAATAGTTTCGTATCAAAATGAAAAAATGGCAAAAATGACTTCGTGTATTTCTAAAATACCTACCCTTAAAAGATATTTCTTTTAAATATAATTAGTATATTCGTGTAACACTTTTATTATCCTGGCCGATCCATGTATCTAAGACATGCGATTGGTACGAATTTCTAACTTCAAAAGAATGAATAGGCGACAACTTATCAAACAAGCAGGATTCGCAACGGCAGCCTTTGCCATGAGCCGCGATCTTTTTGCAGCAAACACATCCGTATTTACACAAAGTACTTTCATCGATGAATGGATTTATCTTGGATCCAACGAAAATCCACATGGGCCGTCGAAAGCGGCTCGGGAAGCGATGAGCAAGGCGCTGCTCAGTACAAATAGATACCAATGGAAAGAAAGCGCTAAACTGATCAGCGCTCTAGCCCAACCCCATCGGTTAACGGATAAAAATATACTTCTCGGCGCAGGCTCTTCAGAATTGTTGGGCTTAACGACTCTTTTCGCTTCTTTCAAGAAAGGCAATATCATTGCACCAGATCCCACTTTTCGACTTTGGACAACCGCAGCACAGCACATGGGATTACAGATCAAGTGGATACCACTTACGGAAGAGAAAGATACCGACCTCACAGCGATGCATTCGGCCATTGATTCGGACACGAGCATGGTGTATTTGTGTAATCCGAATAACCCGACTGGCATCCCGATTCCAGATCAGGAATTACGCGATTTTATTAAAGCGGTGCCAAGCCACGTGATCGTTTTGATGGATGAAGCATATACCGAATTTGAAGATATACCGAGTACGGTTCCTCTGATTGACGAATTCCCAAATCTTGTCATTGCGAAAACATTTTCCAAAATCTACGGACTAGCAGGTGCACGTATAGGTTATTTGCTCGGAAATGAAAAAATCATCGAGTCGCTTGGCAATCTACAGCCCTGGCAGAATGCAGGGCCCAGTGCCGTTAGTGTGGCGGCAGCACTCGCCTCCCTACAAGACCAGGATTTCGTGACGTATTGTAAAACAGAAAACGCTAAAAATAGAGCCATCTATCACCAAGGCTTAGCAGATCTAGGGCTGCGCCACACGCCCTCCACAACTAGCTTTTCTTATTTTGATACGGCGAATTATCCGGGTAATTTTGTGGCAACATTGGAACAGAATAAAATCATGGGAGCACGGAGTTTTGAAGAAAACAGCACCTGGATGCGCCTGAGTATAGGAACCACCGAAGAAATGAAACAAGTAGTAAGCGCTTTGAAAGCCGGTAGTTAATATTGATTAAAAAAGAAAGAGGCTTGTCTAAAAAAGGGCATTGAAGAAAAAAATGCGTCATTGCGAGGAAGCATGACGAAGCAATCTAAATTTTTTGTACATAAGATTGCTTCGTCGTCGTTCCTCCTTCTCGCAAGGACGTTCATAGCTTACTTTTTAGACGACCTCTTTCTTTCCTACTTAATTAGTTCGCTCCCGCTCTTAAGGCAGGGTTCTGCTGTTCTTCTACCAACGGTACCGCAAAAATATAGTAGCGACTGTTGGGTGCGAAGGCATTTCCATCCGGGAATTTCACGACACGGTGCCCTTGGCCATTCACGACCTTCTGCTCACCCGAAGGTGTGGTTACCGTTACCTTGACTGGACTTCCTGCTACATCTAGAAATGACTTACGAACGACCGATTTCTGATTTCGAATAATATCCGATAAACCGAAGCCTTCACCCCAAAGCTCTTTGCGTCTTTCCAACAAAATCGCTTCAACCAAATCTCCCTCTTGCGCGGTGTAAGGAACCGCATTTCTTGCCGCACGCAAGGTATTTAGTGCATCGATCGCGGCGCTATTGTTGGCTGCTCTAGCATATGCTTCCGCCTGTATGAGCCACATCTCTGACGAACGCATATATACAATATCTCCAATGAGGTTCTGTTTAAATTTAAACTTCTTGTACCGCAAGAAACCTTCACGACCAGGTAAGCCATCCCACTCAAAAAGTGCCGTACGCACATCTTGCGGAGCAAAATGTTCTTTAAAAAATGGATCTGCCATGAAACTAAAATAAAAGGATCCCGACGAAGAAACATCCAGGTAATGAAACGTGTAACTGGCGGTACTTTGATCCGTTGTTTGTAAATGTCCCCAGATCCATTCTGGATTTTGCGCGTCATTGAACCCCGCGTAATAGGCTTCGGCATTCATCAAAGGATAACCCTCCGCAGCAGCAGCCGCTGCGGTAGCCGCCAACTCCCATTGCCCCGTGTTCAAGTAAGCGCGTGCGAGCAAGCCATTAGCCACATGTTGATTTACACGGTATTTCTGAGCGCCAGGCCGATTATATCCAGCAAGCTTAGTGACGGCATCCCTAAGGTCTGCAGTAATCAATGCATAAATCTCCTCCAAACTAGCTTTCGGTTTACCTTGCGTGGCCGTCGTACTTGGCTCAGTATATATCGGCACCGTCAATGCCGTCTTGTCTTTCAAGTAACTAAATTGATAAAAAGAGGCCAGATTGAGGTAGGCAAAAGCGCGTAATGTCTTAGCCTGACCAATCAAGCGATCTTTATCCTCACGCGATCCCTCCGCCTGCTCGGTCTTCGCAATCACGTTATTGGTATTGTCGATCACCTTGTAAAGCAACGTCCAGAACGCATTCACCCGGTTCGTAGATCTGTCAAACAATTCAGTGAAGGCATATGGATCCCGATAGCCATATTTGGTGGTAACGGCCACGTCGTTTGCCATGGCATCACTGGTACGCATAAAGGCAGAATAACCAGGGTTAGCAAAGGTAAAATACGTATCGTTCAGATACCGCCAAGTTCCATTGATAACGGTTTGAATGTTACTGGTATTTTTGTAAATCTCCGTATCCGTCACTGCATCCGTGGGCATCGTATCCAACTGATCTTTACAGGAGGCCAGTGTCAATACAAAGAAGGTAAGAGCGTATATTTTATATTTTGTTGCGAATAAATTCATGCTATTTTTTTTTTAAGTCTTATAATCCAATCTGCACTCCTCCGGAGAATGTTTTAATCGCCGGGTAACGGAAATAGGTAGCCCCTTCCAGGGTTTGTTCCGGATCCATTCCTTTATGCTTGTAGAAAGTAAATAGGTTTTCTCCCTGAACAAACACCCGAAGTCGGCTGATGCCAATACGGCTCATAGTAGCTTCCGGGAAGGAATAGCCGACACTCAGGTTTTTAAGACGAGCAAAACTACCATCATACAAAAAGCGAGTAGATGCGGAGGTCCAGTTCAAATTATCAGTGGTAAGGCGTGGTACATCCGTCTCCCGGTTTTCTGGGGTCCAGCGATTCAGCATCTCTTGGCTCCAGGCACGACCTGGGTTATTACCATTGTGCAACAGCTGGATATAATCATTATCCAATATCTGCCCACCTAAGCTAAAACTCAACAAAGCATTCAGATCAAAATTCTTATAGGTAATGTTATTGGTAATACCCCCTACCAAAGTTGGCAATGAGCTTCCTTGAATAAATCGACCCGCATCGCCGTACACCGAAGTTGTTTCGTCGGTTTGTATACCGTCGGCATCTGCTTTGTACCAGAGTGGCGAGCCGTTTTCAGGATTCACACCGGCCCAAGTTGGCAAGTAAAAATCATAGATTGATCCACCTAAGCGCAACATCTTATTGCCGCGGATAATATTGTTTGCCGTAGGCAATTCGGTGATCCGGTTCTTAAAATGCGAGAAATTCAGGTCCAGATTCCAGCGAAAATTCTCGTTACGTACCGGAATAGTACGGATATCCACATCTATACCGGTATTGCGCATGGTACCAATATTGGCATCGTAGCCTGTATATCCTGTAGATAGCGCCATGGGCATCGTAAACAATAAGTCTTTACTCTGGCGGTTGAAATATTCTACAGAGAAGGCGATACGATTTTTCAGTATCGCTACATCCACACCCGTATTGAAGTTGAGGTTCGTTTCCCATTTAAGCTCTGGCGTAGCCAAGCGATTGGTGATGGTACCACCCTCACCCAGATTGTTGAGAATAGAATACAGTCCCTGATACGCATAATACACACCTAAATTATCATTCCCCTGGCCACCATAACTAGCCCGCCAGGTTAATTGGTTCAGCCAATCCTGATCTTGTAAAAATGATTCATTCGAGATCTTCCAGGCAGCTCCCAATGACCAAAAAGTCCCCCAACGTGTACCAGCAGCAAAGCGAGACGAACCATCCGTACGTATCGATCCGGACAATAGATAACGATTATCGTATCCGTATTCGGCGCGACCTAAGAAACTCAACAAGCGATAATCCTGACTCAATCCGGTAAAGGAATTGAGCTGTGAAGCAGCTATTGGTTCATCTAAGCCAGGTAGCACAAAGCGCTGACGGCTTCCACTCATATTGGTCGTTTGGAAACTGTAAAATTCCTGTCCTGCCAGTACATTGAGGTGATGTAGATCAAATTGCTTGTCGTAGGTCAGGATGTTATTCCAGGTTTGTCCCACTGTACGCACATTACTTTTATTCACGGATCCGAGGTATTCCACACCTCTACCCACGGATGGATTCACGTAAAAATGATCATTCCTATTGATGTAATCTACACTATAGGTAGAGCGGAATTTCAAATCCGGACTGATAATGGCTTCCAAATACGTTCGGATAGAGGCATTCTCCCGTTGGATATCATTTTTATCTAACGGTAAAGATGCGGCAAGATTGGAGCGTGGAATGGCGGCACTTGGACGGTATTCGCCAAAATCCCAAATCCTATCGCCATTGGCATCCAGCCGATAACTGCCATCCGCTTCGCGCTCATAATAAGGATAGAAGCCTGGCGTCAAACGGGTGAAATTGATAATATTTGCGGTATTACTATCTTCTGATTGCGGAAACTGTTGCAAGGCACTGCTGGCAGCAAAATTAAAACCTGCATTCAACCACTCTCTTGCTTTTGCATCAATATTTGCACGCACGTTGTATCGTTTAAATCCAGAACCAATCGCGATTCCTTGATCGTCCAAATAGCCCCCAGATATAAAGTAACTATGTTTATCACCACCGCCACTAATGCTTAAGTCAGCCTGCGTACGTTGCCCGGTACGTTGTAATACGTCGGTCCAGCTATCATTCCACAAGGCTTGCGCTCCAGGTTGCAAACGCCCATCCAGCCCAACGGGCTGGGAGAAATTAGCACCATACGGGTTGATCCCCAAATCCGTTACCAAAGATGCACTAGCATTTCTCGCCGCGACATCGGCAGCCAACCCGTTAGACAGGTTTTTATTGCGTACGGCTTCCCAGTACAATTGGAAATAATCGTCTGTTGATAGCTGTTGGTAATCTTGAATAGCGCGGTTGGAGACGCCTTTGGTGACGTTTAAGTTGATGGCTGCCCGATCGCTGGCTCTTCCCTTTTTTGTCGTAACGATGATCACACCGTTTGCACCACGCGAGCCGTACAAAGCGCTGGACGCCGCATCTTTCAAAACACTGATGGATTCGATATCATTCGGATTGATTGCACTGATATCTCCAGCATAAGGATTGCCATCCACCACATAAAGTGGATTGCTAGATGCATTGATAGAGCCGATACCCCGAATACGAACAGTAGCATCCGTACCGGGCTGTCCAGACGCAGCCACCGCCTGCAAGCCGGGAACTTGACCTTCCAAACCTTTCGATAGATTAGATATCTGTCGGTTTTCTAATTGCTTACCACTGATGGTTCCGACCGAACCGGTAATATTCTCGCGGCGAGAAGTACCGTAAGCCACCACCACCACCTCACCAAGATCTCGGCTGGCGGCTTCCAATGCTACATCTATGTTATTAGCATCTGCGGCGCGCTGTATCGTACCGTATCCTACATAGGAGAATTCCAGACGTGCATCCGCTTGTCTGACTTCTATACGATAACGGCCATCTTCTTGTGAAGAAACACCAAATTGTTGACCAACAACCCGAACGCTCACGCCAGAAAGAGGTTGACCGGTAAGCGCTTCGGTAATAAGCCCTTCTACCACGCGTTGCTGCGCAGACACCTGATAGACAGGCAGAACAGCAAGCATCAGAATGAGGGGGAGAATAAAGGGGATAGTAGTAATTTTCCTTTGCATATAAACAAAAATTTAAATGTAATTGCGCTACGAAGTGGCAGATACTAAACCAGTTAGACTAGATTAATCAACACTGGTAATGGAGATGCTAAAACGTATTATAGTAATTTGCGAGCAAATATAATACATAATCCACCTAAGTAGTAGTCTTTTTAGTGTAAAAATCACACTATCCACTAGCAGTCAACTGTTTATTTTTTTTATGAAAAGGACATGAACCATTAGGATGCTGGGTCACTGTAATTGGTAACCCAAGGTTGGTCTATGCCATATCGAGTAGGATCTTGCGAAGTTATTATTTCTAAAGTACCTCCCTTAGCAATTTCTTTTCGGGTAATCCAGAGCCGTCCCAAATCTTTTCCGTTCCATAAGATTTGTTGGATATAACGTTCACCTTTCTCACCGCTTCGCTTTATGATAAAAGGTTTTCCCCTATTTTCTAATCGCACTTCATCAAAAAATGGGGTAGATAAATAATAGATAGGTTCTCCGATCAAAGGCTGATGCAACCCAATAGCAGAAAGCACCCACCAGGCAGACATCGCTCCCGCATCATCGTCCATTGTGCGTACAAATGCTTTTGGTTCGTTTTTATAAATTTTATCGATGTGCGCGCCAATGCCGCGGCTATTATCATTGAAGTAATATTGTACTACCGTATCTAGGGCCAAGCGATGTACCCATTCCTGGTATCTCCAAGGCGTTGTGCTAGCGTTGTACAACGTGAAAGACTGCAGATCCGGTTCGTTCGCTCTGTTAAAATAATAGTTATCATAGAAATCATCGAGTTGTGCCGTGAAAGCCGCTTGCCCTCCGGCCAATGTCACTAATCCTTTCACATCAAATGGCACATTCCAACGGTATTGTCGGATTGTACCTTGGTACATATTGCGTGCTGACATACGATCTACATCGCGCTTCGTCAAATCTTTGAATTCTCGATCCCATACGGCGCTATAGCTAAGCGCACGTTGTTTGTACACCGGATTTTTTCCTTTAAACAGTTGATCCATCGCCCACATATCGTACGCAGCTTCTAAGTATTTGTCTGGTTTGGTAAAGTCGAAGCGTGCCGTATCACGAATCAAGGAATCGCGAATAGCATCCAGATCAATAGCATAACCTTTGCGTTGCGCATCGAGCAAGACCACCGCAGCATGCTCCGTGCGCACGGAATTAGCCGGTTCGGCAGGTCCGGCAAAGTCGTATTTCCCATAACGGTACAGGTCAGAAAGCGAGGAAGCAACCTGTTGATAAAATTCAGGATAAGCCAGCTCTAATAAAGGTAATTGCGTTTTGTAATTGTCCCATACGGCCCAGCCATGTACCCTTGGAGTTTTACTTTTATATATTTCACCATCAGTAGCACGGTAACTGCCATCGGCCTCACTCGTGGTATAAGGAGATTGTAATGCTCGGTAAAACAAGGAATAGAACATTTTCGTAAGTTCCGGATCTCCCTTTACCTGTATGGCACCTAGCCAATTATCCCAATCCTTTTGTACATTATTTTTCAGATCCGCATACGATTTTTTATGATGTTGTTCCAGACGCTCTGCAGCATAGGACTCATTCACGGCCGAAAAGGCTAAGTCTATTTCCGCTTCGCGAACATCACTAGGTAGAGAAACCCAAACTTTATTGCCTTCTATACGCCAAGCCGACGCGTTAGGAATTTCTAAAGCATAATAAATAGTGTACGTCCCTACATGACAAGTTGTTTTGGCACGTACCGCACCAATAAGTCGATTTCCGTCACGTTCAAATCGGTTATCTACGAATGCGCCGTTAAACGCATGGCCTAAATCCAGAAAAAATCCTTTATCACCTGCAGGAAATGAAAATTTCTCCTTACCAAAATCCTTTATGGAAACGATTTGTGCTGCGATGCCCTCCTGTGTAGCTACTTCATAATAACCCGGCCCGGCCTCTTCCGTATTTTTATGCAACACCGGAACGACATGCCCCGATCCCAAGTAAGGCTGGATAAGCAATACGCCGCCACTGCCCATGCAGCCAACACCTTCCATTCGATTATGTGTAAAACCTCGAATTTCTTTTGCCAGAAATTCATATCCGGTATGGGTAGTTGGATTGGTGAATGGCACGATGCTCAATTGATGAAAAGCGGAAGATGCGGCCGGAGATAATTGACCATGATCGCCGGAAGACCCTAAAAAAACATTGACCTGATCAACTTGCGCAAATAAAACGCGTGCGCCGAATACCAGAAGGGAGAGCATGATTGCCTTTTTCATAAATAGCGTGTAGAAAGTAGATCCACAAATATATAAAACCCCTATTAAGTACATGTTAATGAAACCTAAATGGGGAGTCTTTCACGGGGATATCACAAATTGGTCTAGTATAATTGAATCATCAATAACTCTTTTCTAGGTAGTTATCTTTTTATTTATATAAAATAATTTCAATATATTGGTATATAAAACTAAACCGCCATTCTATGTCTGAACCTTTCTCTTTCACATTGTCGTTAATTGTCCTCATTTTTCTTCTTGTATTATGTTTCAACGTAATTACCATTAAAAAGGAAATGGTAAAACAAAATAATCTGCAAAGTGCAATTCTAAGAAGATTGGAGTTGTGGAACGGCTCGGGTGCTGTCGATAGC
Source organism: Sphingobacterium sp. lm-10 (assembly GCF_023554555.1). Classification (NCBI taxonomy): domain Bacteria; kingdom Pseudomonadati; phylum Bacteroidota; class Sphingobacteriia; order Sphingobacteriales; family Sphingobacteriaceae; genus Sphingobacterium; species Sphingobacterium sp. lm-10. The sequence continues at coordinate 55,989 of NZ_JAMJWC010000003.1, read as the reverse complement.
GCTGCCAAAGACTTCCCCTTTTATTTCTTTCTCTATGATTCCAAAAATCGAAAGTTCCTCTTTCGAAATATCAATACGAATGGCTATGAAACCCTGCCCGGAGCCTCACAGTACGCCATGTCTATGACCGCTAAAAAATCAGAAATTGAGTTGGAAATTATCAAACAAAATGGCATTACGAATGCTCTGGAAAATATTAAAATAACCCTCAAACCCGTAGAGGATAATTATATTGACATTGCAGATTACGTCGCGTAGTGAAACAACCAAGATAAAGTGAGTAATGAAGATCATGAGGTGTAAACCCATTAATCAGCGACAGGCATATCAATTTCTTAATATACGTGCTATGGATTAAACGCTTAATTTTATGAGCGGATAACATGATGCACTATTCATTAACATGAACGATATAACACTTGAGCTGCTGATAACAGCATTAGGCTGGCTGGGATTTATCTGCTGTTCAACAGCATTTCTGCTATTAAACAGTAATAAAATAACGCATGATCAGCCATTATATCAGACGCTGAACATCATAGGTGGGATCGGACTTACAATAAGTGCCATATATTTCAATGATATCCCAAACATAGCGGCAAACGTTCTTTGGATAATTATTGCCGTCTTTGGTTTCGTCCGCTTTGTAATGCTAAAAAGAAGAATGACTAAGTAAGCTGTAGCAAGCGATACGCTTCTAGCTTATACGCTGTTAATCGCTCCTCGAAGTCTACTTTGGTAGCAGCCACACTAAGGTAAAAGTAGGCACCGTCGATCAATGCAAAAATAAGATCGGCCGACACAAGAGAGGAGGATACCGTGATCAATCCTAAATCCACAGCTCTCTGAATAATGCGGGCAAGCGTCTCTCGGAGAGAATTCGTAATGATCTTATATTTCTCCCTCACAGATTTGTCACGAAAAGTCAATGCATAGCAACTGTAGAAAAGACCATCATCAAATAACCGGTTCCATTTTCGTGAAAACAAATTATCAATCAGCATACGTAACCCATCTATCGGTTCCAGGTCTTGAATTTTGTTAAGTTGAAACATGACCAGGTATTGCTCTAAAATAAAATCGATCAACGCCAGTGTAAGCTCCTCCTTGCTTTTGAAATAATGAATGATGAGACTGGGATTCACATCCATTACCTTAGCAATCTTAGCGATCGATGAATTTTCTAAACCTTCTTTTTTAGCCACTCGATAAAACACTTTTACAATCTCTAGTTGGCGTGCCTCTTTAATACTTTTTCTACCCATGTATAATTTTAATGCGTTGCTAAAATAATCAATTGGCCGTAATATTTATTTGATAAACATCAAATGTATTCATAACACTCAAGAATTAACAGTTATATAACGCTCTATTAAGCAATAATTTATGTTGCGGATATAATTTTGCGATTAATTAAACATTCATTCAATCTATTAACACTGTAATTCATGAAATTCATCCCTCGACGACTTAGTAAAAGCCGGCAGCAGGTAAACGCACTATGTGTCGTTATTGTGCTGTTTGTACTATGCAGTATAAGTCGTGCTACTGCGCAAACAACCAACACCATCATTGGAAAGGTTACTAATATGACTGGTGAAGCACTACCCAGTGTGACTGTATCACTAAAAGGTACTAGAATAGCGACGATAACCAATGCAAATGGTGACTATAGTATTGATAAGTCTCCAGCAAGTTCTTCGCTCTTATTCTCCTTGATCGGTTACGAAGAAGTCGAAATTCCTTTTGAAGGAAGAGATTCTATTGATGTGATCCTTAAACCTACCGAAGGAAGTCTAGATGAAGTCGTCGTCGTAGGATATGGTTCACAGCGTAAGGTAAACCTTTCAGGCGCTGTAGACCACATTAGTGCAAAAGTGCTGGAAAGTAGACCAATTTCGAATATCGCTCAAGGTCTACAAGGCATGGTGCCCAATTTGAATATCAGATTTAATTCTGGTGCCCCAGGAGAAGCGGCCAACATCAATATACGCGGTATTACTTCTGTCAACGGTGGCGATCCTTTAATTTTGGTAGACAACGTACCGATGTCGTCCGCAGAACTTAATAGAATATCACCGCAAGACATCGAATCGTTTTCTGTGATCAAAGATGCATCTGCCGGAGCTATTTACGGAGCGCGAGCAGCCTTCGGTGTCATATTGGTCACTACAAAATCAGGTAAGGACGGTATCAAAATAAGCTATAATAATAACTTTACTTGGAACACACCCACCGTCATTCCTGATAAAATTGTGGATCCGTATGTCTTTTCACGTGTTTTGCAAACCTCCACAGACAATACGCCTTGGAATAATGTGCAATACAACGACCAGTTTTATCAGTTTGCGAGAGAGCGATCCAACGATCCTTCGATACCTGGCGTACGCATAAACCCGACGCAGCCCGCAGAATGGGAGTATATGGGCAACAAAGATTGGACGAGACACTTTTTGTCGGATTGGAATTTCACACAAAACCACGATATGTCGATCTCGGGTGCGAGCGACAAGGTGCAGTACTATCTGAGTGCAGGCTACAACAGGCAGAACTCGCCGATCACCCTGGCAGATGATTATTTTGACCGTTACACGATTAGGGCTAAAACGAATTATCAGGCCACGTCATTTCTCCAGATTGGCAATAATACAATCATTGGCAATACCAAACGCATCACGCCTTCGCAGATCAGTATGTTTGACATCTATACGGCTTTCCCAACAAGTTATGACATCAACCCAGATGGCACTTGGGCAAATTCGACAGCAGGAAGAGTAAGTGCGCAACTTGTCAATGGCGGACAGACTTCAGACCAGCGACAAGATGTACAATCCACATTCAACGTACAACTAGATATCGTTAAGAATATCTTTAAGTTGAATGCGGATTACACCTTCCAACGTAATACTAGGAATTACAACCGTTTCGTCACACCGTATGAAATCGGTTTTGGCCCTAATGATCTGCGTACGGAGGGAACCAGTAGCGCAGCTAGACAAGGTGGATTTTCTTACTACAATGTGTACAATATATACGCTTCGTATAACCAACAATTCAACCGACACAGTGTATCTGGTATCTTTGGATTCAACCAAGAAGATTACCGTTCCGAATTGTTCAACGGGCAAATGACGGAGTTGATCTCTAGCAATTTCCCAACACCCGCTTTAGCGACAGGTGAAGCTACCTTTGGCGAAGCCATTGACAAATATGCCCTGCGTGGAGCGTTTTACCGATTGAATTATACCTATGATGATAAGTATATCCTAGAGCTGAATGGTCGCTACGATGGCACTTCCCGGTTTCCAAAAGATCAGCGTTTTGGTTTCTTCCCATCCGGCTCTGTCGCTTGGCGCTTAGATCGTGAAAACTTTCTCAGCGATGTCGAGGCGATTGATCTCCTAAAGATTCGTGGTTCTTATGGTGCGCTTGGTAATCAAGCAGTTTCCAACTTTGGTTACATTCCTTCGATGGAAGTGACGCGTAGCGGATACCTGATTGATGGGCAAAGACCTCCACTCATCAGTACGCCAGCATTGGTGTCACCAAATTATACTTGGGAGAAAGTCAATACCATCAATGGTGGGTTAGATATCGCGTTGTACAGAAACATGTTTTCTGCTTCATTTGATTATTATTCAAGACGCACATTGGGCATGCTCACCGCTGGTGCTACATTGCCTGGCGTATTGGGGGCAGCATCTCCACGGGAGAATGCGGCCGATTTGAAGACAAATGGTTGGGAATTGAGCATCACTTACCAAGATAACTTCAAATTAGCAGGTGATGATTTAAACTTTAATGCGCGTTTCTTATTATCCGATTCTTATTCAGAAATCACCCGATTTGCCAACCGTAACAACTCCATCTTGGATTACTATAAAGGAATGCGATTGGGAGAAATCTGGGGATTAGAAAGTAATGGTTTCTTTCAGAATGAAGAACAAATCGCCAACCTAGACCAAACGGCTCTTATTCCTTGGGGAGCATTGACCATCGTACCGGGCTGGCCTATGTTTGTCGATCAGGACAATAATGGCGTGATCGAAAAAGGGTATACTTTGGGGGATACCAAAGATCTCAAAGTCATTGGAAATAGCACGCCACGTTACCAATTCGGTCTAGATCTGAATGCGAATTGGAAAGGTTTTGATGTGCGTGCTTTCTTTCAAGGCGTGGCTAAAAGAGATTATTATCCGCTCGATTACTTGTATTGGGGAGTATATCAGCAGCCATATGGAAGTATCTATTCTCACTTGCTAGATTTTTATAGACCAAATAACGACTCTGATGTAGATCGTGCAAAACACTCGCAGTCGTACTTGGATCTTGGATTGGCCGACCAAAATTTGGACGCACGCTTCCCGGTGCTACAATCTTGGTTAGCAGATAGAAACTTAGGAACACGTGTAGACCAAGCGCTAGGAACAGCCTTGCCGCAAACGAACTATTTGCTGAATGCAGCCTACCTACGTTTTAAAAACTTAACAATCGGATATACACTGCCACAGCATGTTTTTTCGAAAGCATTCATCAAGCAACTGCGCGTTTATTTCAGTGCGGAGAACTTGACGGAATGGTCTGCCGTAAAGAGATACTTCGATCCGGAAACTATTAATGCAAACATCAATACAGATCCTGTAGCCAGCCCAGGTCGTGAAGGAAATGGTCTGACCTATCCTTTTCAACGTAGCTTTTCGGCAGGTTTACAATTGACCTTTTAACACATACTAGTCATGAAAAAACATTTTTTTATATTCACCATAGCATGTGCATTACTGACCCTATCGTCTTGTAATGATAGCTATCTGGATCTACTTCCAGAAACACAGATCACCAAGGAAAACTTTTTTAAATCACAGACCGATTTAGAAATATATATACAGAATCTATACAATTTTTCCAGTTCGGGAATCTATGAAGCAGATGCCGGAACGGATAATGCCGGAACTACGGGTAACAATGAAATGAAGAACATCCTTTTGGGAAATGTTACTGCTGCGAATATGACGACGGGTTGGGATTGGGAACAGCTAAGAAAAGTCAACTTCTTCTTAGAAAACTTCCGTTCGGCTCAGGTTAGTGAAGAGGTGTTGGCCCATTACGAAGGATTAGCACGTTATTTTCGGGCACGATTTTATGTAGCCAAAGTGCAACGATTTTCCGATGTGCCATGGATCGATCAAGTCGTGAATACGAATGATGAAGAAATACTCACTGCCGACCGTGGAACGCGAGCGGGTACAGTAGAAAAGATCATGGAAGACTTTCAGTATGCCGCAGATCATGTGTTGGATAATGCAAAGGCTGGACAAGTCGGCAAATGGGTCGTAGTGCAGGAGTTTGGACGTTTTGCATTGTACGAAGGTACTTTTCGTAAATACCATAATGAATTGAATCTGACGAATACTGCAGATGCATTTATCACTAAATCGCATCAGCTGAGTGAACAAATTATCCGCAGCGGCAAATTTGCCATTCATGCTACTGGAAATCCTGATAGTGATTATGGTGATTTGTTCTTCAACCAAAGTTTGGAAGGCAACCGCGAGGTTATTATGGGTAGGTTCTTTGCCAACAATGTGCTGAATGCCAGCGATTGGCCGGGTATGTTTGGTAATTACGAGTACTATCCACTTCGAGATTTGATGCAGAATTATCTTATGAAAGATGGTTCTTTTTATACCAATCAATCAGGCTATCAGCAATTCTCATTTGTACAAGAGTTTCAAAATAGAGATCCGCGATTATCACAAACTTATGCTTACCCGGGATGGGAATTGATTTATAACAGTACCTACACGCAAGGTGTGGGAATCTATGTACAGCAATTGGCTAAAAACTTCTCCGGATATCATCAGATTAAAGGTTTTATGAATACAACTGATCAGCAAGTACGTTATGGTACAGATGTGCCGATCTATCGCTATGCAGAAGTTTTGTTGAATTATGCGGAAGCAAAAGCAGAATTGGGTATCTTGACACAAGATGATTTAGATATTTCGATCAATCCGTTGCGCGATCGTGTAGCGATGCCAAAAATGTTGATGTCACAAGTGGAAGATGCGAGATTAGCCAGCCAATTTCCAACGATTACGAGCAGTCAAAAGGCATTGCTCTTGGAAATCAGAAGAGAGCGTCGCGTCGAACTAGCATTGGAAGGCTACCGATTAAACGATATTATGCGTTGGAATGCGGGCAGCTTGCTAGAAAAAATGCCAGAAGGTATTTACTTCTCTGGATTGGGAAGACATGATGTAACAGGCGATGGAATTCCTGATATCGTTTTGTTGCCAGCCAACGAGTCTATTCCAGTGGAAAGAGAAAGAAATAGTTTGGGTCGTATTATGCAATATTATCGTGTCGGGACGTATGGTCAAGATGTCGGCGTTTACTTATCAGAAGGAACTAGAGGCTTTGTACAAACCGTAGAGCGTGCGTCTACATTCGAAGCACCAAAATACTATTACAGACCAATCCCGCAAGATCAGGTCAATTTGAACAATAATTTAAAACAAATATTCGGATGGTAAAATCATTAAAATGGCCTATCTGCCTGCTAGTAACGTTAGTAGGTCTGACTTTTTCTACGGCAGCAAATGCGCAAAATTTCAAATTTGCATTTATTACAGACCTGCATGTGCACAGCGATTCTACTTTGAACGAGGTGCAGAAGTTGCTGCATACCTTGCCAAAGGACGTCGAATTTGTGGTAAGTGGCGGCGATAATGTCGACGTCGATAATCAGTCAGCCGAGAAACTCCCTGCTGTACGATCTCGGTATGCAAAATTAAAAGCCATGCTTAGCGCGACTTCTCGCCCTTATTACATGGCGATCGGTAACCATGATCGCCTACCGGCGAAGATGCGTGACGGCGCTAATGATTTTCAACTATTTGAAGAAGCTTTTGGCGATACATACCAATCGTTTGAACACAAAGGCGCCAAGTTCATCGTCTTAAACTCGGTGTACACAGATAGTAGTGGCTATATCGTTCCCGAAAAGCAAAAAGAGTGGCTAGCAAAAGTGTTAAATAGTACGCCTAGAAACATGCCTATAGTCGTCATCACGCATGTACCTTTTCTGTCTGTATACTACCCGGTCTTAGAGGGCAAATACACTGCAACAGACACTTTCACCAATCAAAAAGAAATCATGGATATGTTCACGGAGCATAATCTACAATTGGTTTTGCAGGGTCATATGCATCTCTATGAAGAGATAAAGGTAAAAAACGTCGATTATATCACGGCAGGTGCTGTGTCTGGCAATTGGTGGCATGGTGCATTTTTTGGGACAAAGCCCGGCTACCTTATTTTAGAAATGAAAGACGGTAAAGTGACTTGGAGCTATCAAGAAGCCTATAAATTGTAATTGTTATCATCACTACACAATAAGCTATAAATGTTGGGTTGCTAACAACCCGACATTTATAGCTTAACAATACGATTCTGAGTATGTCTTTTGAAACCTAATTACCTGGAGTTACTTACAGGGATCTTATTAAATATAAATCCATCTTCACGAAAGGTTATGGAATTTTCCACGTAATAGGGAATTCCCATGTAAACGTGCTGTATTCCATAGCCTCTGATTAAATGATCTTTACGATCAAGTAAAGCGAATGCTCTCCTTTTCAGATGCCTGGCTCCGTGTGGTTGGTAATGGAAATCACCAATCAGAGAATCATTGATTATTTTACCCCTTACCGCTCCCGAATCAGTCACTGCGCCCGGTTTATGAATAATTAGCTTCCCAAAAAAACGCTTATCATATCTAGTGAGGGATAGATGTGCGGTGTCTCGATTTTTTATCGCGATATAATGATCGATACTAGGCTCTTTTGTTCTATTGCAAGACACGAATGATGTTAATAAGACAAGACATTCCGATAATACGGAAAGTAGATTTGATCTTGATTTTTTCATTAACATGCTCAAATATAAAAGAATAAAAGATTAGTTTATTCTGAGAGGGTTATCAGCAGCCGATAATTATAGCCGCACCCAAAATAGCAGGTTCTGTTTCCGAAACTTTGAACACCGCTAGAACAACCGAAGCTGACGCCCTTCTTTCGGTATAAATTCAGGTTCTGTAAAATTGGATATCGTAACGCCCAAAAGGCGCACCTTTAGATTCTCCACATCCACTTTATCCATCAGTTCCTGAACCACCAAATACATATCCGCTGATCGATTGATGTCATAAAACAATGTTTTGCTTCGGGTAATCTGGGTAAAGTCAGAAAATTTAATTTTTACCGTCACCGTTTTTCCTTTTTTTGCTTTAGCTTGCAATCGTTTTTCCAACTTTTCACATAGTGTCTTCAGCTCCTCCATCATTTCTACCTTGTCGGCAATATCAGCCGAAAAAGTATCCTCTATACCGATAGACTTTGAGATACGATTGGGGCGGACCGGCCGATTGTCATTTCCGCGGACCATATGATAGAAAAATGTGCCCGACTTCCCGAAGTGACGAATGAGATCCGATTCAGAAAAACGCTTGAGATCGGTGCCCTGGTGTATGCCTAAGCCTTTCATCTTTTGTGCCGTCACTTTTCCTACTCCAAAAAACTTATCGATAGGCAAAGCTTCTAGAAATGGGATGACCTTGGATGGACCGATAAAGGTTAAGCCATCAGGCTTCTGATAATCAGACGCAATTTTAGCGATAAATTTATTGACAGACACACCTGCAGAGGCTGTTAGGTGTAACTCCGCTTTAATAGCAGATTTGATGGCTTTCGCTATTTCAATGGCAGAGCCAATGCCTGCTTTGTCTTCGGTGACATCCAGATAGGCCTCATCGAGCGACAAAGGTTCGATGAGATCCGTATACCGCCTAAATATTTCCCGAATATGCTCAGATACCTGCTTATATACATCGAACCGGGGTTTGGTAAACAATAAATGAGGACATAGCTGCAATGCCTGTCGGGAAGACATCGCCGATCGAACACCAAACTTCCGCGCTTCATAACTGGCAGTGGCCACCACACCGCGCCCATCGGGCGAACCACCCACAGCAAGTGCCTTACCTCGCAATTCCGGAAAGTCACGCTGCTCTATGGAAGCATAGAAAGCGTCCATATCGATATGAACAATCTTACGTCGGTTTTCCGGAGAAGGAAGCATATCTTCAAATTTACAGGAAAAATATTCCTTATCTCACTTGGGTCGCGGTTCATTTTCTTATAAATATCAGAATACCCAATCGGCCTCCTCTCTCACTAAGTTAACTTACTATATATAAGCAAATTACTTTTTCCTATCCTCTAATACTTCCTCTCCATTTCGCTATCCTTTTCATCTAGTTTATATTCATTGCTTTTTGGGATTAAGAATTAGTATAATAATACCTCCTAATAAGAATGGAAGACTTAGTATTTGCCCCATGTTCAAGAACATATTATCTTCAAACAATTCCTGATTCAGCTTGAATATTTCTAGAACAAATCGCAATGAAAACATGCTGATGAGCATCATCGCGAATAGATTCCCTTTCCGGCGAATTACATCAGTACGAGATAAACAGACTAAGACGATAAAAACTAGAAAATATGAAATTGCCTCATATAATTGGGCTGGGTGTCTCGGAACATAGTCATATTTTGTAAATATAAAGGCCCATGGAACAGAAGTAGCACTACCGATCATTTCAGAATTAAAAAGATTACCCAAACGGATCAATCCACTAGCAAGTGGTATCACAATCGCTATCCGGTCAGCCAACCACCAGAAATTGATGTGATTTCTTTTCGAAAAAATAATCATAGCGACTAAAATCCCAATCGCTCCTCCGTGACTAGCTAAACCGCCTTCCCATACCGCGAATATTTCTAGAGGGCGTTGCAGAAAATAATACGATGGATTATAGAATAACACATGTCCGAGACGCGCCCCTATCAGCGTACCCAAAATGATGCTCCAACTTAATTTATCCAGCAGATCAATAGACTTACCCTCCGATTTGAATATATTATTTAAGAATTGATAGCTCATAATTAGCCCCAGCAGCCAAAACAAACCATACCATCGAATGGGTCGATTAATCCATGGTATAGTAAATATATCTGGGTCTACATCCCAGATGATATAGTTAATAATTGTAAAATCCATTAATTTAGCTAGGTAGAAATATCCGGTACTTTGGTTATGAAGTTGACATATCAAAGTACCGGTGGATTTTAATTTTCTTGACGCTCGTCTGATGTCAAGAAATACGCAACTGCAGCCACAACTAGCAAAGGCCAAATGCCCCCATCAATGTTAGCCATCTCTTTTTCATTTAGCTCTTGGACACCTAATTTTGTTACATCTAAAGTTTTCATAATAATAATTTGTTTAAATTATTTTCCTACTCTATTTCAGCTTTTCGGATTTCGCTGTCGTTGATCAACAATACTAAATTAGCTGTACTCACTCCACAAAAAAAGTAGTGGCAAAAAAATTAGTAAAAAGAGCATATCCACCTGATATTTTACGAACGACCGGCTCTTTTAATTGTTCTAATGTAATGGTAATAGAAATGGCAAACTCCTCTTCATAAAAATAAGTACTAGTATCCCTACAGTAACGTATCGGTGCACCACGACACTTCAATTGATCCAAGATAGCGTATAGTCGAGATACAGATATCCCTAGTCTACGCGCTAGTACAGCGGGTGTTCCTGTGCGACGTTGTCGTATCAATTTATCGATCAGATTAATACGTTCTATGTATTTAAATAACTGCATAGCCCTACGTTTTGTTCAAAATTCTATTTATATCATGTCTTATTAAAAAATCAAAATGGCATATAGGTATCATTCACTTGGTATTGCAACATTTTAAGGCTAAAAAGCATACTATACCTAGCCTTTAACAATTCACTTTCTGCCTCAATAAAATTTTGTCGACTTGTATTCAATTCGTATATACTAATCTGCCCTGCTGTAAAACTTGTTCTTGCAAACTCTAAAGCCTTTTGTGTATCATTTCTAGCCTCCTCCGCATAGGTCTTATTTTGATAGTTTGTTTTATAGTCCAAGTATATTTTCTCGATTTGCTGACGTATTAAGAGACGCTCGATATCATTTTCAATACGTAGCTGACTTTCTCGCACATGCAATTGTCGTAATTGACTGCGAGTTCTGCCCCGATCAAATATCGGTATGGAAAGATTTAACACCAGTTGCTGAGCAAAATTGTTCCGAGTTTGAAAAAAGAATGGATCCGTCATCAATTGCCGAAAAGCATTAAAATATAATGTGCCTAATGTCGCCGCGCCTGTCACGGTGGGATAAAGCCCCGCCTTGATTACTTGCTCCTGAAGCTTCAAATCTTGTTGCCATATCACATACCTCCTAGCACTAGGTTGTTTTTGATATGATTGTAATACAAGATCCTCCAAAGAAGAAATCTCCCATCCGACGCCAAAGTCAAGTTCGTCCGGAAGAAATAGTATATGGTTGTGATCTTCTATTTGCAACAATTGTATAAGCTGTAATTGAGCAAGCTCGCAATCCATGATCACTCGCTGCAATTGCTGCTTCTCTCGAGCTAGATTCGCTTTAGCTTCATGTAACTCACTTGCGGATGTGGTACCAATTTGCGTGGTTTTTTCTGCACGTTCGTACAAATGTTGGGAAAACATTACGGCTGAATCTCTAGAGTCAACCAATGCAATTTGCATCAACAGATAAAAGTATGCTTCTACTACCCTCATTGTCAACTCCCTATCCAGAATTTCTTTTTCTAAAACCTCCCTATCTACACCTACTGCGGCTTGACGAGCCTGATTACGTAACCTATCAAAATTGTATAGCATAATCTCTGCAGTAATGCCCATATTGCTATTCAGGTTATCATTCCTTTGTATATTTCCAAAAACATCTTGCGCACGTCCAAAATTCGCGTAAAGATTACCATATCCCTGCACCATAGGCAGACGTTCGCGCTTCGCTATTTGTAATTCATATTTTTTTAGTTCAATTTCTCTCTCTTGTTTTGCTAAATCCAAATTTCGGAGTAATGCAGAATCGATACATCGCTGCAAATTCCATCGTTCCTGCGAAAAAGCATTTTGTTGAGCGGTGCACAAAAGAAATAAAATCACGTACAGTACATTAACCGTCTTCTTCGAAGATTTAATAGAAGCCATTTTATTGGCTACACTCACGACAACACCTGGCTTTGTTTGCTCCATAGTTTTCTATAGTAGGATTTTTTTTGATCGAGTAATAGCTGATGTGCACCCTCTTCGATTATTCTCCCATCCTTTAGTACCATAATTTTATCGGCATGCGCTATACTACTGAGTCTGTGGGCAATGATTATAAGTGTCTTCCCCATTTCTTTCAACAATTTGAAGGTATTTTGTATAACAATCTCTGATTCAGAATCCAAAGAGGATGTTGCTTCGTCTAAAACCAAAATCTCCGGATTGCGATAGATAGCACGAGCAATAGCAATCCGTTGCTTTTGTCCACCAGACAATAGTGTTCCATTTTCCCCTAAATAAGTCTGAAAACCTTCTGGTAGTTTATCTATAAACCCAAGTATATCGAGCTGTTTCGTGATCATAATGATACGTTGCATGTCTGGGAACTCTTCTCCTAAAGCGATATTTTCTATAACATTCCCAGAAAATAACTCAATTTCTTGCGGAACGGTAGATATAAGATGTCGTAGGGAATAATTCGAAACATAGCTAATATCATACTCCCCAATCTGAATTTTTCCGCTTTGCAACGTATATAGGTTTTGTATCAAGGTTACCAACGTAGTTTTCCCAGAACCACTTTCACCTACAATGGCTGTCATTTTACCTATTTCAAATTCGCAACTGAAGTCAGTGAATATTTTTGCCCGCGATCCATAGCTGAATGATACTTTGTCGAACTGTATGTTTCCAATCTGTTCAGGTTTAAGATCCATTTTATCGGTCAGTTCTTCTCGCTCTAAATCCATGATTTCGAATAAACGATCTGATGCTATTAACGCATTTTGTACACTCTTATTCATGCCAATGAGCTGGGAAACCGGACTTGTAAAATAACCGATTAAGGCGTAGAAAGAAAGAAGCTCTCCTGGTGTAATGACACGCTCAATCACATACTTCGATCCTACCCACAAAAGTACAATGGTAAATATGCGAGACAGAAATTCCGAAGCATTTCCAGAGAAAATCCCGTTCATCACCGATCGATAAATAGTTTTTAGTAAAATACTGAATCGCTGATCTGTCTTATTATTGGCGAAGGTTTCCACACCAAAAAGCTTAATGGTTTTCGCTGCTGTAAGCGATTCGACTAGGTGGGCTTCCAAGTCGGCACCTTCTTCCATGAGTCTGCGTTCCACCTTTTTATTCAAGCGATTGCTAATCCAGTAGACGCCCAAATACAATGGAATGACCAACGCTACAACCAGCGCGAGTTTCCAATAATACGTAAACATTAGTGCAAAGGAGAACAGTACAATAAAGATGTTAACGACAATCTGTATAGATACATCATTGATAAAGGTTCTTATTTTCACTGCATCATTTACTCGGGATATAATTTCTCCAACTTTCATGGTATCAAAAAAACGTTGCGGAAGACTAAACAGGTGCTTGTAATAACCTAAAATTAGATGTCGATCAATTCGTTGACCTGTCTGCAATACCAATATGCTCTTCACAATGCTTAAAAAAATTTGAAAGATCAAAATTATGATCATACCTACCGAGAGCAGATTTAATAATCTCAAATTACCATCAATCAACACATAATCCGTTATTTTCTCGATATATATAGCCGAAGACAAGCCCAATAAAGTATATACCATGGCTCCTACTAAAGCCTGAAAAACTACTGAGCGATGCGGCTGTATTAGTTGCCAGAAGCGCACCATATTGTTAACATGCTCATTTCGCTTTTCGAAGTACTCGTTGGGCTCCAACAAAACAAGTACACCAGTCCATACTTTTTTAAATGATTCCCAATTGTATTTTTCCATCTTACCAACTCCAGGATCCATCACCGTGATGTGTTGCTTATCGACTTTATAGATAACCACAAAATGCTGTAACTGATCTTTAATGACAATATGTGCAATTGCTGGTAACGGAATTTGTGCTAGGGCTTCTTCCTTACCGCGAACACCTTTTGCAAGAAATCCCATTTTCGCCAATCCTTCGGTCAGACCCAGAATGTTTGTACCTCGGGTATCCGTATGGCAATATTGCCTGATCTTCGCAATAGGAAGTTGTAATCCATAATATCCTCCTATCGAGGATAAACAAGCAGCACCACAATCTCTCATGTCATGTTGTTTGACATTTATTTTTGGTGTATTCATCTTTTTCAATCTTTATGCTATAGTTTATAGAAAATTTGGGTTAAACCAATCATCTGCCTTATCAAAGAGCAATTGCCACAGGGTGCGGTCAGTTAAGTAAAACCGGGCTGTATAAGTTAGCCCTTTCGTAATATCGCCGTGATAACCATTTTTCAGTGCTAAGAAAGTTTGATCTATACTACATCGCACCAAAAAAAAAGATTCACCCGTGTGCTCATTGATCCGGATTTGCTGATCGACGTCAATCACTTTACCAGTAGCTAGCCCCCATTGATTGTAGTTATAAGTATCTAGTTGAAACTTGACCTGTTGATCTACATGTATAAAACCTATGGATGTTGGCGGAACCATGCATTCAGCCAATAATCCCTCTACAGGCGAGATTGTCGCGACCTGTTGGCCCTGCACAATATAATTACCTGACTGTAATCCAGAGAAATCGATAATTCTGCCATCCATTGGTGCAGTAAGTATATGATTCGAGGACTCAATATTGAGTTGATGTATGTCATTTGATATTGTACGAAGTTGGCGCTCCATATCAAGCTTTTGACTTTGCCATAGTGCCATCTGTTGCTCTCTAGCAACTTTTTTCTGAATGGTCAATTGTTCATGAAGGTGCACACTTTTATCAAACTCTGCTAGAGGCAAAATTCCGATCTCAAACAATTGCTGATTACGTTTTAATTCTTTATCAGAGAGAGCAAGTTGTGTTTGTATTTCTCCTAGCTTTTCTTTCCAAGCAGATAATTCCATTTGATATTGCCCTGTTTTCAATCCACTTTCCACACCAGTAGTCAATAATTTCAAATCAGATAATTGACTTCGGTAATCTTGTTTCTGCTGTTCTTGGTATTGATATTTACTATGTAGCGCATCAGAAGTAATAACTAATAATGTGTCATATTTTCTAATGTGTTGGTTATTTTTTACTATTCTGGAATCGACCACTCTTCCACTTACCATGGAGATTAGATTAGTACTCTCTTGTTGCGGTCTTATAACACCTCTTGCAGATACAGATATGGGAATCTGTATAATAGGGAGTGCAATTGACGCCAACAAGAGAAAAAAAAGCAATGTAATGTATATCACTTGCAATTTAGGAGATTTGCCACTTTTTTCCATACAAAACACAATTTAGCTATTTTTTCTTTAAAATTAATTATTATTCTAATAATTATTATATGGTCAATCATTTCTAGTTTAACGATAAAATATTCTTATTTAAATAGTAGTGCTCAAAATTCCCATATATTGTAAAATACCGACCACCATTACTTCTTGCAATGAAGAATTAAAAACCTTAGAATCAATCAAGTAGATAGTTAAACTCTGAGATTATCATTAGATACCTATAGTGTTGTGGAATAAGTTGCTCCCTTAAAGAGTTATAGAGATAATTAGCAGGAAAATAGAGATTGCTGTGGTGAGCGAAACTGCATTACAGTTTTTTAAGTTTCAAGTGGCGTACAGCTCGGCAAAACCAAACTTTTTGCCCACTCATCAGTTAATAAAACGAATTAGGTTCGCAGACCTAAAACCAAAAACATAGACTGATGGAATACAAACACCTGATCGAAAAAACGAGTAGTCCCTTCTGGGCATTTGCAATACACGACGGACATCATGTGGATGAGGCACTCCTTCCCTATTTAATTTCAGACGAAGATACGCGGTTACGCGAAGAAGATCCGCAGACGGGCAGCTTGGCAGAATTGCCTTTTAATAGATTTATATCGGCTACGTCCCGCTTTCAGCTGGATCTCAATCGTATTCGCAAAGATGCTGTCTATCTCCAACCCGAACAAGCCTGGGGTATCTCCGTCTGGGACAAAGAGCTGCCCACTGACCTCATCAATACGCTTTATGAAACGCACGATGCCATGTATGCGCAGATCGACGAACTCATTCAGGCGACCATACAGCAATACGGCTACTTTGTGATCTATGACATTCACAGCTATAATGCGAAGCGTAATGATCGTTTTGAAGAGGTAGATAAGGATAAAAACCCAGAAATAAACTTAGGTACTGCTCACAACAATCCGAAATGGCGCGAGCTGATTGACGCTTTTATTAGTTCGGTCCGTCAGCAAGAAGTGGGTTTACCCCCGGTAGATATTCGGGAAAACATCAAATTCAACGGAGGCTATCTTTCCAAATACATTACTGATCGGTATGGCGCGTATGGCTGTGTCTTATCCATAGAGTTCCGTAAGGATTTTATGGATGAATGGACCGGACAAATCTATCCGGAAAAATTGCAAAGTTACAAGCAGCTATTGCTACATACAAAGGATATGTTACACGATTATTTTGCCGATGAAGAACGAAAATAGCATTTTAGAGGGAATCTTACAGGATATACACACGAAGACACCCTTTCATGTGAAGTTGCCAACGAAAAACAAATTGGTATTCAATAAGATTGTTCCTTACCTATTTGTGTATCGCGCGGGCGAAGAAGAAGACCCCATGTTGGCGGAGCTGGTGAAAACGGAATATGCCTATCTGGCAGTTCATGATACGACTTTCCCTATTCAGCAATGGGTGGAACCGATTGCGCAAAAGCTGGTGGAAGAATTTGGTGGATGTCTAATCGTAGAAGCATGGGTGGCACCTTCCACGCAGCGCAATGACATCGATTTGCTAATCACGCGGAAAAACATCCAGTCTGTAGCGCAATATTTACTAAAGCACATTCACGCAGAACGCACTGCGCTATCGGCAGAAGTGATCACCAGCACAAAATCCCCTGGCCCCGAAGATGCTGCACCACTCATCGATCTCAAAGAAAAAAAGAATAGCCAGGTACAGTACATCGGCATCCGAGTGAAGGACACTTATCTGTATGGGAAGCACGAGATTTTACCCATTTTGCTCCGACAATTTCGGGAAACACTTTCGAAGAGTCTATCCCGAACATTTTTTGAATTTATCCGTATTCATACCACTGCAAAGCCAACTGAATTTAAAATCACGCATCAAAGTGAATTGGCTCCGCTAGTCTGGGAGATCGATCAACAGTTGGCCAAGGAAAGTCAGCGTTTTGACTTCCTGCTGTTGATCACACCGGTTAACGCACACGAGGCCTGGCTGCAGTTCAAAAAAGACAATTTCCGGAAAGCTCCCGTGTTTCAATACCGGCCCATGCCGATCGATCCTGATATTATCAAACGGAATCTGTACAACCTTCGGATCGAAGACTTGTACGACCCAACGATTGCTTATTTGTTTCGCGACAAGCGCCGCGAGCTGGATGCCATGATGACCATGCTGAGCGACCGAGGCAAAGAAGGTTTTATGCTCGGCAGTCTGCAAATTTTTGGTAATGTGGCCGAAAGCTTATTGGATAAAGCCAAAGCGATACTCACCATCACGGAAGAAGATACAATCATACGAACCAACTCGCAGGATATTATTCAGGCAAAGGAGTTTGCGGCAATGGCCGAAAAGGAGATTCAGTATCTGAAATCACAGCATCCCGAATTTAATACAACCGTGCGTCTCCGCGACGACATTTCCGGCGTGATGGTAAATCAGGGCGTACTCAATATTAGTAAGCAATACAGCTTGCCGCGCAATCGAGCACAGGCGCTAATACAGCATGAGGTTGGTACGCATATCGTCACCTATTTTAACGGTAAGCAACAGCCTTTCAACCTATTTAAGTTAGGTGTGCCTGGCTATGAAAAACTACAAGAAGGATTGGCTGTGCTCTCCGAGTACCTCGTGGGCGAATTGACCAATGCTCGGCTCAGGATCTTGGCAGGCCGCGTAGTTGCCGTACATCATATGGTGGCTGGCAATAAATTCATAGATACCTTCTCTATGCTGGTAGAGCGATACAGTTTCGACCATGAAACGGCTTTCCAGATGACTATGCGCGTATACCGAAGTGGTGGATTAACGAAAGATGCGCTATACCTGCAAGGCTTAATCGAGCTGGTAAAATATATTAAGGAGGGCAATGATATTACGTTGCTCATGATGGGCAAAATCAGAAAAGAATACATCCCGATTATACAGGAACTTATGCTTAAAGGCATTATAAAACCGCCTTCCTTGCATCCTCGCTATCTGGAAGAACCCTATATCCATGAGTTGGAGGCACTTAGAAAGAGCTCTGGGATATTTAAAATGATTCAATAATTACATGATATAAATTCATTTTGCACCATATGATTGATGCAAATAATCCCTAAACAACGACATCTTATCCCTATGAAAATAGCATTTGTAATCAATCAGACACATAAAGAAGAGGCCTATTACACCACCACTTCTTTGGCATTAAAAGCGCTGGAGCGCGGACACGAAGTTTTTTATATCGGCTTAGCCGATTTCTACTATGATCCGGAGATTGTAGTGGGCGCCCATGCACGGCAGGTATCTCCGCACGAAAGTATCCACGACGAGTCGGATTTAATTCATGTGGTGCGCGAAACCGAAAAAAGCCTGGTCAACCTCAATCAGATCGACGTGCTATGGCTTCGTTTCGATGCAGCAGATGAGATGATCTCTCGCCCTTGGGCTGCTGCTGCCGGCTTGCAATTTGCCGAATTGGCACAGCAACAGGGTGTCTTCGTGATCAACAATCCGGAAGCGCTCACACGCGCCAGTAACAAATTGTATCTGGAAAACTTTGACGAAAGTATCCGCCCGAAAACCATTGTGACACGGAACTATGCGGACGTGCAAAACTTCTTCGACAAAAACGACAGCAAAATAATTCTAAAACCACTGAAAGGTTCTGGCGGAAAGAACGTGTTTCTAATCAATAAAGAAAGCGCTCAGAATTTGAAGCAAACCGTGGAAGCCATCGCGCGCGATGGATATATTATTGCGCAAGAATATTTGCCGGAAGCCAGTAAGGGCGACCTACGCTTTTTCTTGTTGAATGGCGAACCCATCAAAAAGAATGGAAAATATGCCGCGGTACGTAGGGTACAGCCCGAAAATGAAATCCGCAGTAATGTGCATCAGGGAGCTACCATGCATGCAGCGGAGATAGACGACAAAACCTTAGAAGTGGTTAAACTTGTCGCAGATCAATTAGTCAAAGACGGCATGTACTTGGTAGGCCTCGACATCGTAGGTAGTAAAATCATGGAAATCAACGTATTTAGCCCTGGCGCTTTACAACAAGCGTCGGAGCTGACAGGTGAAGATTTTATCTCGATTATCATCAAGGATATTGAACATCACATTCACGATCGGAAAAAATAAACATGAAAAAATTGGGCTTGGTCTTTCTGTTGGTTTGTAGCCTACTGATGACATCTTGGAACGCACAGGCGCAAACCTTGATCATCAATGAAGCTACACCGCAACATCAGATGGTCGCCGGCGCAAAGGTGAGCTTAGCTGCTTCGGCAGGATTTGAGCCTGCCACCAGTTTTACCGGTCTGCAAAATCTGGAGATGCAGAGTACCATTATGGTTATGGAAGTAAATACCCCCTATGAGCAATACATTGCGCAAGCAATTCCTCTGGTGATCCATAATGAGAAGTCTAGCATGACAGAACACGCGCAGTACATGATCAATGATCTGCCGGCTCGCCTGTATGTGGGCACCCAAAAAGGAGATTCCGACACGGCGCTTTTTCACCGCATCTTTTTAGTGTTGGGCAATGAAAAAGAGACGATTGCATTGAATTGTCATTATCCTTATCGTGCAGATGGCGATTTGGATAATGACATTATGCAAACCATCTTATCGGTACGCTATCATCCCGATGTGGTGGTTGATCCGTTGCGCAATATGGGTTTTACCATCAATACGGCGGGTACCTCCTTTCGTTTCACCAGAAAAACAGGCTCGGCATTACAGTATATGCAAGAGGCCAAAAACAACTGGTCGCCCGCAGCATTTTTCATAGATCGCAAATCATTATCGGCAGAAGTGACCGATAAAACGGACTTTATCCTGAACCAGGTGCAAGCTATTTTTGATGTGGATTCTATCCTGTTTTCCCGCCCATTATCAGCTCATGATCTACCAGCGGAAGAGGTCATGGCCAATTTGCGCAACAAACGCAATGGCGAGATTACCCAAGCTTACTTCATTACCCTTTTCGACACGCACAGAGCATATTCCCTGATCGGATATAATATCAATGCAAAGGCTATGGAGGAAATGAAAGCGATCTTTCGAACACTCGAAGTGCTGTAATATTGGTGCATCAAAAATTCTTTCCCTAATTTTGTCAAATGTATAAGATTTATCTACTTCTATTTTTGGGTTTAATGATTCATTGGCAGCCTGCCACAGCACAGTCTGCAGATGAAAAAATAAACCGCGCATTATATAACCGGATTGAATATCTTTTCAATAGCCAGCAAGCTGACTCTATCTACAACCTGGCGAGCAAATCCTTTCAAGGACAGATTTCTCGCGAACAACTGACGACCATGCTGCAGCAATTGTATGCTTTGGGAAATATTAAAAATGCGGAACAGCTGAAATTTGAGCGTGGCGTAGCGAGCTACCGACTTGATTTTGATACGGAGCGTCTGTTATTTGTTTTAGGCGTGGACAGCACCAATCACTACCATACGATTTTGTTTCAACAATACAAGGAAGATCCGAAAGCGGCCGTAGCCAAAGAAACCGCTGATGCGGACACCAGCGCTCCGGTGGAAGCAATGGATCCGTTTGACTTTAAGATCGAGAATATTGCAAAAAATTATACGCAGAAAGCCAATGCCCGTTCGCTGACTATCGGTATTATTCATCGTGGCAAGGTGCAAAAATACTTTTTTGGAGAAACGGCCAAGGGCAATAAAACCTTACCGACGGAGGATAACATCTATGAAATTGGATCAATTACTAAGACATTCACCGCTACGCTACTGGCTGACCTGGTCGAGCGTCAGGTAATTAGCTTAGACGACAGCATTATTAAATTCTTGCCTGACTCATTGGCCAGAAACACAGCTTTGCATAAAATCACCTTCCGCAACTTAGCCAATCACACTTCGGGCTTGCCACGTCTTCCAGA
Source organism: Sphingobacterium sp. lm-10 (assembly GCF_023554555.1). Lineage (NCBI taxonomy): Bacteria > Pseudomonadati > Bacteroidota > Sphingobacteriia > Sphingobacteriales > Sphingobacteriaceae > Sphingobacterium > Sphingobacterium sp. lm-10. The sequence continues at coordinate 34,655 of NZ_JAMJWC010000003.1, read as the reverse complement.
CAATTGGAATAGCGGCTCAGGGTATGTAGCGGCCGATCCTTATGCGCACTACGATCGCAAGGCACTCTTTGCTTACCTGCGCCATGCCAAATTGGATCACGAGCCGGAAACGGAATACGCGTACAGTAACTTAGGATATGGTTTATTAGGTGAATTGATTGCTATCATCTCTAAAAAACCGTTTGATGCTTGCTTAAAAGAGACACTCACGCAGCCCTTGCATATGCGCGCTACGGATTTGAAGGTAGATCCGAAAAACACGAATGTATTAAAAGTATATGAAGGTGGACAAGAGGTTCCCGTCTGGCATTTTCAGGCAATGGCAGGTGGCGGCGCAATCAAATCTACTATTGATGATCTATTGCGTTACGCCATTACACAGCTCGCGACCCCAGAAAATGCTATTCAACGCGCTATGGCGGCTACCAAGCTCTTTACCTTTTATATACCAGAAAATAATATGGATATCGGTTTGGCTTGGCATACGGATTTGCAGGAAGACATGAATCTGTTTTGGCATAATGGCGGTACAGCAGGAAGCTCATCCTATATGGCTATCATCCCCGATGAGCGCTCGGCAGTAATCGTTTTGTCGAACAGCAATGAACCTCTCGATAGCACGGCAATTGCGATTGTTCGCGAAGTGATTAAGAAGAAATAAGTGTATATTTAGGTTTATGAAAACCGTTGTACTACTCTTTGCTTTTTGCCTTTTTCGCTTGACCGCCGTTAGTCAAGTTACCTCGTTTGTAATCGAGGAAGAGCGATTGAATAAATCGTTAAAAGATTCTTTAGAGCGCATATATGAATCGGATCAATCTGTTAGAATGGCCTTAGTTGAAGCTAGAAGATCAGAAAAACCAAGCTTGTACCTAGATAGCCTTCAGCATATCATTATCGAAACCGATAGAACAAACTTAAAGTTGGTCAATCTTATCATTGAGCGGCATGGTTGGGTAGGCCCAACGTTGGTCGGTATAAAAGGTGCACAAGGATTATTTCTAGTTGTCCAGCACGCAGATTTGGAGACGCAAGAAAATTATCTTCCGATAATTATGGAGGGCGAAAAACAGGGTCAAATTTTATCTAGCAATGTCGCCATATTATTAGATAGAGTGGCTATGCGTCAGGGGAAAAAGCAAAAGTATGGAAGCCAAGGCTTCACGGATCGAGAGTCTGGCAAAGGTTACATCTATCCAATTTTAGATTTAGATAATCTCGACATCCATCGTCAAACTATGGGGCTTCCGCCAATGAAAGAGTACGTCAAAGGATGGGACGTGGAAAAATACAGAACAGATCTTCCTAAAATTGAAGAAATCCTACGCGTGCAAAACGTTAAATAATTTTTGATGGAAGTGGCATCTACTAAACGGCTGTTGTAGAAATTTAGCCAACTGATTAGCTTAAACAGACAGCCCCTGAAAAGATTGACTCATTCTCCTACCTCATCTTGATTATGACGAAAAGCCTATTACCCAAGCATTACTTCTCTTGAAGGTATGCCGCCATATTGCGGGTTGTGTTCGTTCCATCGTACCATTGGATCAATTGTCCGTCACTGGCGGAATAGATATAGGTAGAGGGAAAGTTCTGCGGATCGAATAGCGTAATAAATTCACCCGTAGGATCATGCAGGAAGGCGACATTCGACTTTTCGTCCAATCCTATTGCGTACTTATCGATGTAGCGATCTACATCCGCTTTTTCATTCATAGACACAAAATAAAAAGAAGTGGTCGGTGCCCACTGATCCCAGTTTTCCGCAATTTCATAACCTAACTCCTGACAGTGCCCGCAACCGGGATCGTAAAAAATCAAGACATTGACACCCTGTTTGGATAGCGAATCAACGGTGAAGGTATTTCCGTTATCATAACGGACAAAGTTTTGGAAGGCTGGTATTTGCTGAATGTTTTGGGCGAAGCCGGCACTGCCCAACAACACGAAAAGCACGGTGGATAGAAATAAGGGTTTATAATTCATATTCTTTCACTTAGTCGGTGTGAACCATTAAAAATACAACAAACCAATATATATTGGTGTAAAAATATGGTTATTATCATCTTACAGCGTGCACATATTCAGATGGGAATGACTCTGCAATTAAAACTGATCGCCCCAACTAACAAGTCATTTTGGCAAAAAACAAGATCATTGCTCAAAAGTTGCAAAATCAGAAGATCAATTTTTCATTATTAGATTTTTACGGTCTTTTTTTATCACAAAAAAATAGATTCATCATTGATCCACATTTCGTAGTATGTACTGTCTCAAAATGTTGTCACACAAATCTATGTTTCATAAATTAGCCTATCAAACGTTTTTATGAAGATAAATATGTTAGGGTAAGTACGCAAGATCAGAACTTAGACCTACAGATTGACGCGTTGAAAATACCGGTTGTGAAATCATTTTTGAAGAGAAAATTTCTGGAAAATCAAAAGATCGCCCGGAGCTTACAAAGCTTTTCGAAAAATTAAGGAAAGGTGATACTGTTGTCGTGTGGAAATTGGATCGTCTTGGTAGATCTCTGAAAGATCTAATCGATCTAATAACAAAAATGCAACAACTGGACGTTAGCTTCCTAAGTATACAGGATGGGATCAATACAAATACTGCCACTGGACGATTTACGTTCAACATATTTGCATCCCTGGCTGAGTTTGAAAGAGAAATTATATCTGAAAGAACAAAAGCTGGCTTAACTTCGGCTAGAGCTAGAAAGGGAGGGCGGCCAGCAGGATATAGTAAAGAAACTATAAAGAAGATAAAAGCAGTCAAAACGTTATACGATGCTAGCGATAGTCCCTCTGTGCAAGATATAGCTGATAGTCTTAAGATAAGTCGTGCGACCTGTTACAGATATTTAAGAGTATATGAGAATCTGCCATTTAACAATGTATAAAATTAGTAGTAACATACGATCCAGCAATAATATTGATATTCAACATGTTTGATCCAGATTTCCCTCCAAAACTTACAAAAAAAGAAGAAAGCTATAGGCAAAAGATACAATCCGAAATCATTGCTTGCTACAATTGTCAACCGTATGATGAAGGAGAACCGGTTTGGATTCATGGGGATCAAACAGAAATTGAAGATCTATTCTATAAATTTAATATTGAACCAAAACATTGGGAGAATATCATCAGCCACATTGTTTGTCATGGATGTGGGACAAACATCACGCTTGGCTGCGATGTAGCAGTTAAAACAAAATATGACATAAAGTTTGAGGATTTCATTAAAAATTGTAGAAAATCATTTTTAAAAAAAGTAGAGTCTTTTAACGATTTCTTGCAAGATACTCCATTGCTGGGGTATAAACATCCTATTGGAAAGCGTATTCATAAGCAACTTCAACAGAATCAATTCCCTTTAGCTAATGTTTTACCCTCACACAGTTTCTATCGAGCTCGAAAAGTAACCAATCACGATATATTAGAAATAAATGAAATGCTTAATGCTCCGGTTGGAAAGTCGACAGAAGGGAGATTTAATCATTCAGGCCAAAGTCATCTTTACTTAGCTAATACGAAGGAGACTGCAATCAAAGAAGTAGTGCAAAATTTAAAAAATAGTCTTATTTGGGTACAAGAATTTAAAATCAATTCAGGCATAGATAATATTTTAGACTTAACTTTTGATATAACTAATATAAGTTTGAATGACAGTCCATTATTTGTATCTCTATCAATTGCAAACGTTTTGGGAGAGTCGACAAATAATAATGAATTTTGGAGACCTGACTACTTTATCACAAGGTATATAATGGATTGTGCAAAAGAATTAGGATATAAGGGTATTAAGTACAATTCGACTAAAAGCTTCACGGACTACAATATTGTCTTGTTTTACCCTGAAAATTTTGATCTACAAAATATTGGCAACCCATCTATTGAAGTCTTTAAGGAAATCAAAGGAGACATATTTGATATATAAACAATTCCGAAATGGCCTATGATATTGTGATTAACTGGAAAGCGGATACAAAAATTGAGGTTTCCATTAGATAGGTTTAGTATCATAAATGTTGGGACTAAAACCCTTTTTAACCTACATTTTAAACTATAGAGATATCGTTTACTTGGAGAGAGAATAGCAACTTGATAATACAGAGACAAAAGCTATTAACTTATTTAAACTCTAGTTTTACCTCATTTTTATATAAATTCAGTAAATCTGGAAGGGGACAGGTTTCAATTTGCAATTCTTTACAAATTGCGGGAATTTTTTTAAAAAGCTTATTATCGTTACTTTGTTCCGTTTCTTCGGTAACAAGTAAAATCTTCCTATCGGACGTTTTTTGTTTCAAGTGTAAGCAAAAAATGATCATCTTCATATCAGCATCATTGAGATAATGATTTTTCTGTACATCATATTCCGCGTCCGTGATTTCTCTTCTATTTCTTACAACTCTATTTACAAATTGATTATCAACCTGCCGAAGAAATTTAGCCGGCGAAGGCGGTAGAATCTCATCTGTTTTTGTCGGGACTTGAGCAGCTTTTAGGAAAGCTTTATCAGTTAAATATTTTAATGAATTTAAGACAAGGCCTTTTGATTGATAGGAACATTGTTCAAGAACTTTGTCAATAATAACAATTTCACCATCTGCTATTTTTTGTTTTATAAAAGCAAAAAGCACATCTTGAACGTCAAATGGCAGGTAATAGCGCACCAAAGAAACAAGTGAGTTTGTATCGATTACCACCGTCATGACAATATCGTTTCTAATTTATCAGGTTTGATGTTTAGGGTTTTACAAACGTCATATTCATTAATCACCCCTTCATAGAATGCTGTTTGAATAGTTGATATCAGTAAAGGCGAATTAATCGGCTTTGGAGCGGAACCCCGTATCTTTATACCATCCAATTTGTCCTGCTCCTTTTTACTTTTTTCTTCCTCTTGTCGCTGTCTGAATTGCTCTTCAAAATCAGCTTTTATCATGTTATAATGTTTGATCGAAATCTTCTTTTTATACAACAACCTAGTGAATAGCGCAATTTTACTTAGATGCGTATTAGCTGATACATTCTCAACAATATCAAATGCATAGTCGTTCTTCGGATCGGCAGCGTCGATAGTTTCTATCGGATTTTCAGGACCTGCTAAAAAATGATAAGCAAAATCGTTGCACCAACGCTCCACTTTGCTCAAATTCTTATTAGACAAATCCTGAACATCGAGTTTTTCAATCTCTTCTTTATTAAGAAGGTAGTGCCCCAGTTCGTGACTGAGTGTAAATATTTCACGCCTAAAAGACACCTGCTGACGCTTTAAAACGATAACATTGGGCGTTAAGAAAAAGCCATCGATATTAGCTTTTTCCTTCTTATTCCAAGTCTCCACGAATTCAAACACCAAGATGTTATACTCAGCGAGTTTGCTTATAAAAGATTTCAAAAACTCTTTTGGTTGATTTTGAAAATCTGGATACAAGATCTTTCGAATTTCAAATGCTGAATTTTGAGCATCATTCTCAATTTTAAAAATTGGTAATATTCGGTGAATTTTCAAGTCAGCTAATTTGGCGATACCAGACAGGGATATTTTAAATTCTTCAAATTGGTTAACAACTTTCTTCGCACCAAAATTTAAATCAACATCGAATTTGTGCTTTCTGAAAAATATACTTGCATCTGCTTCAACATTCGGCGACGTCGGATCGAGATAATAGTGAAGTCCCTTATTGAAAATTTTATCGATACGCTTTAAATATGCGAGATCAATATTCCCAGCATAAATATCTTCTTTGTCAACAGCCTTCTTTTTGCCTTTACTGATCAACGCAGCAAGCTCCTCCACTGTCATTTTATACAACGACAGCAGGTACTCTAAACGCTGTATGTTTTGCTCGACCTTCAAGAATTTTAAGAAATTTATGTTAACAAAGTTAGTGATTTTGCATACATTTATTTGTATTGTAAGCATCTTATTTAAGTCGACGGTTTACTGGATGTAAGTATTCCAAAAATCTACAGATATAAAGTAGATTTAAAAGTAAGCTGATCCATTTATCTCACAAAACGAAGAAAAACTGTGCTACAAGAATTGTCTAATATTCTGGAGTACAGGCATTCTTAATTAAACAAAGTGCCCGCTTGTTATCTGTGACATTTCACAGTAATTATTATCTCATTTACGACGATACAATCTTTATAATGAAATTTGAAGCTCGGTTCCTTCTGGCTAAATGCACTTTCGAACTAAGACTCTCCATAAAATTGGATAAACTGTGATAATGGAATAATATTTTTTCATATGTTTGCGGAAAATATCCTAATATGAAAAGCATAATTATACCAATCGTTCTTCTTTTTACTTTGGCTTCTTGTAATAGTTATAAGTATGGTGTTGAAGAAACCACAAATAAGTCTAACCTAACTATAGGTATGGTTAAGAGCAAAATTGCTAAAGGTTCTACGAAGCAAGATGAAATTGTAGAAATCTTCGGTTCTCCAAATCTTGTTTCCAAGAACAAGTCAAATCTCGAAGTTTGGAGCTACAACAAAATGTCAGTAGAACAAAGGGCAGGACGTACAAATTTTTTCTCAGGGCAAAGAGCTAGTCAGTCGAGTAATAGCAAATCTTTCGACTTAATAATCACTTTTGATGAAAATGATACCGTTAAAGATTATTCTGTGATATCAACTTCTTATTAACATATAACAAACCATGAACAAATTATCCAAATTCATTTACCTTCTAGTACTACCACTTTTTATTTCTTGCGCAACTCAAATGAATACGCGCACTCCCGCAGAAATAAAGATGATGACCACAAAACAGTTTGATGCTAGTCCCGACATGGTATTCAAATCAATAATAAGTTTATTACAATCAGAAGGTTACATTGTTGATCGAGCTGATAAGGAAACAGGATTATTAAATGCGAGTAAAAGAATTGAAAACAAAAACGCTGCCTCGCAAAGGTTTTGGACAGGTTCATCAAAAGACGCAAACACATCTAAGGCTATGTTTTACGTGGAAGAGGTGAATGACAGCGTAACAGAGGTAAAAATCTCCATGTACGAAGGTTCAGAATCAACAAGTACTGGTTATTGGGGTCAAAACAACAAAAACGTGAAAGAGCAGATGGTATATGAACCTCAGATATATGGGGAGTGGTTTAATAGCCTTCGAGCAGAGATTGAAAGACGAGGTGCTTTGGGTAGATAGTTAAAATCTAGCTCTAGGTAAACTTTAAACACATTTCGTTGTAAAATAGAAGGCTTTTTCGAAAGCCTTTTTTTATGATATAATTTTAGAAAGCTTCTAAACAAAAGTAACGTTTTTTTGAGATAGATCAAATATACTGCTAATATTAGGGATTATCAGTTGTAACCTATAAGCTCCTCACGAATGAGGTCATCTTGCGCTGTATATAAGAAAAGCAACAGAACCTATAAATGGAAATAGAAGAATAGCAACTAACCACAAAATTCGGGTTGAACTGCTTAACGGTTCAAATTTCAGCAGTCGGTATATTGCATATACTACCAGCGATAAGTATAGCATCAAAAATATAATTTCCATCGGATAGCGTTTTAAATTCAAAAATGATACGTTAATTATAGAGAAATTATTGCTTAATTGTCGTTTGACGTTCGAAGTCTTATAAAATATTCGATTTATTGCATTCTGTACATGTTTAGGATGCTAAATTCTACCTCCATAACATGCCGTCATCGCCAGTCTCCACATTCGAGCTATTTTCTCCCGTTATTGCAATTACGGATTATGATGGATTTTTACCCACAATATGTTTGTTTCTGCCCAATGGAATAATGTTAAGACTCAATGAGAACAAATAAGTCGTGAAAAATATGCTGTATACAGCTGCGCAATTGTCAACCATCCTCATTGGCTTGTATACCCACCATACGTACATGATTTTACAGCTCAATACTAGCAAGTTACACCTATATTTTTTACCTAATATCGATAAAATTACTATATTTGAGCATCAGCTCATGATTACCTGGCCATCAGGGAAATGGTGGGTCACATCTAACTAAAATCGAAATGAATCTATCCTACCGTGTATTACTCGTATTGCTATTTATCAGTTTCCTTTTTATCACGGGATGTACTAAAAAGGTAATTGAGCCAGAACCTGAACCCGAGATCCCCACCGAGCCACCTCCAGAACCAGAAGATGATGAGCCAGATTCGGTCTACTATCTATTTGGAGAGAAAAAATCTGTTACCAAAGTAAAGATAGAAAAGGGAGTATCTTTCAATACGTTAAGCGATGCGGAAATAGCTCAGTATTTCGCAGCACGAATCCAGCTTTTCACACCAGCCACGATCTTGGTCACAAACGATTCAACCATTATCAGCACCGCCGAAACAGAAGACCGGTACAAATCTCTTTGGAAAAACAGCGATAAAGATTTATATCTATTAACCGGCCAAGACAATCAGGAACTATTGCTCGGCAGCATCGTGGAAGAGGGAGTATTACAGATACACATCTCCTATTCCAGACAAACACGCCTACTCGCCAACAGAAGTTTGATGGTTATGGAGCAGCACTACGGAGCTACACCGTTCGACACGAAGAAGCATCTCAATGAAACTTCGAGCCACGCCTACGGGGTGACGGAAGAACTATTATTTCGAGAACAAAACTAACGTACATCTAAGAATCTTTTAAAATAGACTATATATGAATACAAGGAGTCGCCTATTTCTTTTGATAACACTACTGCTTTCAATTGGTCAAGCGCATGCACAGAGCAATACGAGTAGAGAGTTTTACGTGAAAAATCCAGAAATTATTTTTCCCGGTGCGTTGGTCAAAAAAAGCAGCATAAACACTGCAAAATACGAGGTGTTGGATCATGATGTGGATTCGATGTGGATACTTTCCCAAAGTATTTTGGAAATGGAACGCTATGCAGGTGGTAAAGCTTCTTACGAGGAAGCGCTGAAGAAGATCGTAGCAAAGGCTAATCTGGCCAATTATACATCGAGCAATCTGGCATTTGGCATACAAAATATCACTTCCTATGGAGATGTAAATCGCTATTTTGGACAGACCATGGATCCAGAATATTATCTTTTGACCGCCAATGAAAATCTAAACAAAAAGAACAATTTCGTTTTACATGCGCAGACCACTTTCTTAGATATTATGATGGACTTTGTAGAATACGATATGCTGAATAAAGCCTACATCTCCGGATTGAACAAGGATGAGTGGGCTTTTGTCGTATCCGTCTATTACGGCCGCAAGGCTATGGTTCTGGTAGAGACCAACCTTGATCGAGAGATCGCCTCCAAAGCCGTAGAAGAAGCCCTTTATAATGGTTCGGCAATTTCGCCCGAAACACGCAAAATTTTGCAGCAGTGTACTATCAGGGCTTCTACTTACGGAAAGGCGGCAAATGAAGCTAGCCATGATGATGATCCACTCACGCATGTGTATAACTATTTACAATCACCTGTGACCCCAAAGGATTTCGAAGAGCCGCTGTACATGATTATGTTTGAATTAAAAAATTATGCCACCTTTGAAAATAATTTTTAGCAAACGATTTGCACTGGTGCTGAAATGTCAATATGGTTTTCATTATTAGAAGTCCATGCTAATCTTCCAAAGAAAGATGCTTTCCATCCTTATCCACTACGAAGTAATGGATAACCAGACTTAGTACAAGGAGAAATCGAATAGGCACATGAAAACTCCTTTTTAGCGACTGCATCCCTTTAAAATGCGATGGAATAAGGAAAGTTTAGCCCGAAAAACAGTATATTTGAGTGTAAAAAAAGCTACTGACACTATCAAGAATATATATTTGTGAAAAAACGTATCGCTATCTTTGCTTCAGGATCAGGTTCCAATGCGCAGAAAATCATGGAACATTTTAAATATGCTGACCTCGCCGAGGTGGCCATTGTGTTAAGTAACAACCCTGATGCTTACGTATTGCAACGTGCCGATAACTTTGAAATCCCTTCCCACATTTTTGATAAAAAAGCATTTTACGACACCAATGAGGTGGTCGATTTACTCAAGCGTCTTGAGGTTGATCTGGTTGTGTTGGCGGGCTTTCTTTTGTTGGTTCCCGAGAATTTATTACAGGCTTTCCCCAATAAGATTATCAACATCCACCCTGCCTTATTACCCAAGTTTGGCGGAAAGGGAATGTATGGCGATCGTGTACATAAAGCAGTATTGGCTGCTGGCGAAAAGGAACACGGCATTACGATCCACTTCGTGAATGAGCATTTTGATGAAGGCGAAGTGATCTACCAAGGCAAGTTTGCCGTTGAGAACAACGATACGTTAGAAGTGATTAAGTTTAAAGGACAGCAGCTGGAGCACCTCCACTATCCGAAGGTAATCGAAAACTTGCTCAAGAAATACAACTAAATATTTCATTTATTGCTACCTTTGCGGCTTCATAAGCAGAAGATAATGAACCACGCCGTAAAGATTAAAAATGCATTGGTTTCCGTTTATTACAAAGACGGATTGGCCCCTCTTATTGAGTTATTAAACAAATATGGAGTTACCTTCTATTCTACAGGTGGTACAGAATCCTTTATACAGGATTTAGGTATTGGCGTAGAGCGCGTAGAAGATCTTACCTCCTATCCATCTATTCTAGGTGGCCGGGTAAAAACCTTGCATCCTAAAGTATTCGGCGGAATTCTTTCTCGCCGCCCATTGGAAAGTGATAAAGAGCAGTTGGCACAATACGAAATCCCAGAAATCGACTTGGTCATTGTAGACTTATATCCATTCGAGGAAACGCTTGCTTCTGGCGCTTCAGAAGAAGATATTATCGAAAAAATTGATATTGGTGGCATTTCTTTAATCCGTGCTGCTGCAAAAAATTTCAACGATGTCGTGATTATTTCGTCGAAGAATGATTACAAAGAGCTGGAGGAAATCTTAGCAGCACAAGCTGGCGTAACCACGCTTGAACAACGTAAGTCGTTTGCTAAGCGCGCTTTTAACACCTCATCTCACTACGACACGGCGATTTTCAACTATTTCAATCAAGAAGATCCGCTACCGGTATTCAAACAATCCGCTCAGCAAAGTCAAGTATTGCGCTACGGAGAGAACCCACACCAGCAAGGCGTATTCTACGGTGATCTGGAGAAAATGTTCGACAAACTAAACGGCAAAGAGCTTTCTTATAACAATTTAGTGGATGTAGATGCCGCAGTGGCTATTATCGACGAATTTGAAGACCCTACCTTTGCCATCTTAAAGCATACAAACGCCTGTGGCGTAGCTTCCCGTCCTGCTGTACTAGACGCTTGGACAGCAGCACTTGCTTGTGATCCGGTATCTGCTTTTGGCGGGGTATTGATTACCAATGCAACAATTGACGCAGCGACCGCAACGGAAATCAACAAATTATTTTTTGAGGTCTTGATCGCTCCGGCGTATGATCAAGATGCCTTGGAAGTATTGACAGCGAAGAAAAACCGCATCATTCTAAAACGTAACACGGTGAAGTTGCCCCAGCAACAATTCAAAACATTGTTGAACGGCGTGATCTTGCAGGATAAGGACAACACGGTAGAAGGACCTGATTTGATGACGACCGTAACGGAGACACAGCCTACGGAAGCACAATTAGCGGATCTCTACTTCGCGAATAAGATCGTGAAGCACACCAAATCCAACACCATTGTCTTTGCAAAAGATAATACCCTTATCGCTTCTGGTGTGGGACAAACGTCTCGCGTTGATGCCTTGAAACAGGCGATCGAAAAAGCAAAATCATTTGGGTTTGACATTAAAGACAGCGCGATGGCATCCGATGCTTTCTTCCCATTCCCAGACTGTGTGGAGATTGCCGGTGAGCATGGCGTAGCCGCTGTGTTGCAACCAGGTGGATCTATCAAAGATCAACTTTCGGTAGATATGGCCAATGAAAAAGGTATCGCCATGGTGATTACGGGTGTGCGTCACTTCAAACACTAATCGCTATTTAAAGCGCGTTTATACAAATCCCTTCCTCGATCAGGAAGGGATTTTTGTTTAGCCCCGTTTTTAGTGACTTGGTATTTCACTTTTTCCTTTCCAATTCCCTACTTTTGCGCTAACATGTCAGACTTAAAATACAATCAACGTGGTGTCTCGGCCGGAAAAGAGGACGTACACAATGCGATCAAAAACATTGATAAAGGACTCTATCCACAGGCTTTCTGCAAAATCATTCCTGATATTTTAGGAGGTGATGCAGATTGGTGCAATATCATGCATGCTGATGGTGCGGGCACTAAATCTTCGTTGGCGTATGTATACTGGAAAGAAACTGGCGATGCTTCGGTATGGCGCGGTATTGCCCAAGACGCGATTATCATGAATTTGGATGATCTGTTATGCGTTGGTGCCACGGACAATATCTTGCTTTCATCCACCATTGGTCGTAATAAAAACCTGATTCCGGGTGAGGTGATCGCGGAGATTATTAACGGTACAGAAGAGATTCTGGCTGAATTACGCGATATGGGCATTGGCATTTATTCTACCGGTGGCGAAACGGCTGATGTGGGCGACATCGTGCGCACGATCATCGTGGATAGCACGGTGACTTGCCGGATGAAACGTTCGGATGTGATCTCCAATCATACGATCCAAGCGGGTGATGTGATCGTTGGTTTGGCTTCTTACGGAAAAGCGAGCTACGAATCGGTGTATAATGGTGGAATGGGATCCAATGGATTGACTTCTGCACGACATGATGTGTTTAACAAAGCGATTGCAGAGAAATATGCAGAGAGCTTTGACCCGGCTGTACCCTATGATTTAGTATTTAGTGGTAGCCGCTCGCTCACCGAAAAAATTGCTATCGGCGATGGTCAGGAAGTAACGGCAGGACAGCTCGTATTATCGCCAACGCGTACTTACGCACCGGTGATTAAAAAAATACTGGATCAATATCGTGGGCAAATCCATGGTATGGTACACTGTTCTGGAGGTGCGCAAACTAAGGTATTACATTTTGTGGATCAGGTACACGTTATCAAAGACAACTTGTTCCCCATTCCGCCACTGTTTGAGCTGATTCAAAAAGAATCAGGTACCGATTGGCAAGAGATGTACAAAGTCTTCAACATGGGCCACCGCATGGAATTGTATGTGCCCGAAGAGCTTGCTGCAGATATTATTGCCTTATCACAGTCTTTTGATATCGACGCACAGATTATTGGACGCGTAGAAGCATCAGACAAAAAACAAGTAACTATTCAATCGCCGTATGGCGAATTCGTATACCATTAATGGTATCCAAAATAGCGTATTGTGAAAGAGAAAAAAATCATAGGCCGCACGGAGATTGTAGACTTACCTGAATTAGGGTTGTACAATTTGCCAGCAAAGATTGATACGGGGGCAGAGACTTCTGTCGTGCATTGCGAAGATATGGAAGTGTTCGAAGAAAATGGGCACATGTACATTTTAGCACATATTGCGGCATCCGATGATTCGGATGAAACCATGGAAATCCGATTTCCAGTGCATCGCGAACGCACGGTGAAAAGTTCTTTTGGCCACGCCGAGACACGTCATATCTTTCGCACCAAAGTAAAGCTCTTTAACACATTATACGATATCAAACTTTCTTTTCGGGATCGTTCCGCAATGACCTATCCTATGTTGCTAGGCAGAAATTTTATTACCGGAAAATTTCTAGTCGATGTATCAAAAAGAAATCTGGGGCAGAATCTGCGCTAAAACTTATCCACTCATTCTTTGTTTTCCTTAAAAAAACTACGTTTTGAAAATTGCCATTTTATCGACAAATAAAAATTTGTACTCTACTCGACGTCTGGTAGAATCAGCGCAGGCACGCGGTCACGAATGTGTGGTAATCGACCATAGCAAATGCTATGTCGGTATACAACAAGACAAGCCTAGCATACATTATAAAGGACAGGATATCGCCGGTATCGATGCGATCGTACCGCGGATTGGTTCTTCAGTAACCTTCTATGGATCGGCTATTGTACGTCAGTTCGAAGTGATGGACGTGTTGTCTGCCAATCCAAGCCAGGCAATCACGCGTTCGAGAGATAAACTGCGTTGTATGCAAATTCTTTCGGGAGCTGGCTTAGGGCTTCCTATTACAGGCTTCGCCCGCACAGCTTCTGATGTAGACGATTTGATTAGCATGGTAGGAGGAGCTCCTTTAGTGATCAAATTACTGGAAGGTACACAAGGTATCGGTGTGGTGCTTGCCGAAACCAAGAAAGCAGCTTCATCCGTGATTGAGGCCTTCTATGGATTGGGAAACAACATCCTGATTCAGGAATACATCAAAGAATCGAAAGGTTCTGATATCCGCGCCTTCGTGGTCGATGGTAAAGTGGTCGGCGCCATGAAACGGACGGCTAAAGAAGGAGAATTTCGTTCTAACCTGCACCGGGGTGGTAGTGCCGAAATCATCAAATTGACCCGTAAAGAAAAAGAAACCGCTATCTCAGCTGCCAAAGCCATGGGATTGACCGTAGCTGGAGTAGATATGTTGGCTTCGGATCGTGGGCCGCTCATTCTGGAGGTGAATTCTTCTCCCGGACTAGAGGGGATCGAAACCGCGACGGGTAAAGATATAGCCAGCGAAATTATTCAATATCTGGAACGACAGCATGAGGCAAAACAGGCCTTAAAACCAGCCGTTCGCGTCAAAAGAACTGTAAAAAGAGAAAGCAAACTTTAATAGTTTGCTTTCTCTTTTTATGCTATAATCCAATCTGGAATTATGCGCTAATCTTGCGTACACTGATCGCTCCGATAATCATCAGACATCCCGCTCCAAGCAATGCATAGATCGCTTGCCCCTGAAATACATATTTGATTAAATACCCACTCGTCAGTCCGCTCACAATCTGCGGAAAAGTGATAAAGAAATTAAACAAACCCATATACAATCCCATCTTGCGTGCAGGAAGGCTATCGCTCAGAATCGCATAAGGCATCGCTAGAATACTTCCCCAAGCAATCCCAATTCCCACCATAGAAAAGATCAACATCTCTGGCGTTGTCATAAAATAAATTGATCCTAACGCGATACCGCCGATCGTCAACGACAAGGCATGCGTTGCTTTTCTTCCGATAGCACGGGCGATTCTTGGTAAGCACAAGGCGTAAATAGCCGAAACACCATTATAAATACCAAACAGTACACCAACCCAGTTGCCCGCATCGGCATAGCCTACCGAAGTGGTATCTCCGGCTGGGACATTGTAAATGTGTTCTGCTATCGCGGGCGTAGAAAATACCCACATCAGAAAAAGCGCGAACCAGGAACAGAATTGCACTAAGCCCAGTTGACGCATCGCAGTAGGCATATTTCTAATATCCTCTGCCAGGCCTTTGAAAAAACCACGTTCTACAAGGGGCTCAGTGACAGCGGTTGCTTGCCCCGATTCAAAGCTCTCCAACTCTTCAGGAGAATACTCCTTTGTCGTGAAAACAGTCCACAGGATACTTAAAATAAGCACCGCAGCACCGACATAGAAAGAATAGATCACATTATTAGGCACAAAACCCGCGTCAGCTACTTTAGATACACCACCATATTCTGCCAAAATATAAGGGAGCCACGATCCTAACACCGCACCCAAGCCAATTAAAAAGGTCTGCATAGAAAATCCTAAGCTACGCTGTTCGCTCGGTAGGTTGTCGGCAATCAGTGCGCGAAAAGGCTCCATCGTTACATTGATGGAAGCATCCATAATCATGAGCATACCAGCTCCAATCAATAATGGCGGTAGCATGGCCGCAAGCACTGCAGAGTTAGGCATAAAAATCAACGCGACAGCAGTAAACAAAGCCCCGCCCAAAAAATACGGTCTTCTCCGACCTAAGCTATTCCACGTACGATCGCTGTAATGGCCAATGATTGGTTGTACAATCATTCCTGTAAGGGGTGCAGCCAACCAGAACAGCGACAAATGCTCCACATCGGCTCCAAAGGTTTGTAGAATACGGGAGGCATTACCATTCTGAAGAGCAAAGCCCATTTGGATACCCAAAAAACCGAAGCTCATATGAAAAATCTGCGCCAGGCTTAAGGATGGTTTACGTATTGGTTTATGCATGATAGTTGGTTTATATCGATCAGCACTTGTACGTGCACGTCATGATGTAGCACTATGTAGGATGATCGAGGTTTTACACGTTTTAAAACTTTAATATAAGAGATTGATTCGCCGGGATCTGCACCGGAATCCGACCTTGAAAATGTTCCACAGATGATTCCTTATCGGTCAATAGATCTTTAAAATGTACCTGTTTGCCACTCAGATCAAAGGCTTCCATCACATCAGCAGGCAGGTTAATAGTTAGTTCCTGCGCGGTGTGCTCGAAATTATTGACGATCAGCAACCGCTCGTTCTCGGTATAACGCAAATAAGCGTAAACGCGGCGTGGCATGCTGGCATTATCGTGTTGCGCAGGCATTAGATCATAAAACCCACCGGCTCTGATGGCCTTTTGGTCGCGCACTACATGCAATAACGTGCGGTAAAACAAGCGCAACTCTTTATCCGATTCCGTCAATTGCCCACCATCAAATGCGCCTTCATTCATCCATTTCTGATGTTGAGGTACGCCCCAGTAATCGAAGATCGTGGTACGGCCATCTTCTCCGCTAAATCCTGCATTACCTGCTCCCGGTTCTCCCACTTCTTGTCCGCTGTAGATCATGACCGGACTGGTGGAGAGGGTTGCTGTGACGACCATAGCAGGTACCACCCGCCAGGCATCTCCTCCAAAATCTGGAGACGCAAAACGCTGCTCATCGTGATTTTCTAAAAAGCGAAGCATTTTCGAAGAATACCCTGCTACCTCGCGTCGCCATACATCCTGTATTCCTTGCACACCGGCCTGATCCTCCAGTCGAACCAAGGTTTTCAAGGTATCGTATAACCCTACTTTATCGTAGAGATAATCAAATTTGCCTACATCGTAGAAGTTGGCGTATTCGTTTTTATTATAGGCTTCTCCAATGAAGATTATCTCGGGATATTCTTGTTTTACTTCTTGCACGACCCAGCTCCAAAATTCTACAGGAACCATTTCGACCATATCACAACGGAAGCCATCTACGCCTTTAGCCGCCCAAAATAGCAGGATATCCCGCATTTTGTGCCACAATGGTGGAATAGGTTCAAAATTTCGCCTATTGTTTTCCTGCACGTCTACGCCGTAATTCAACTTGATTGTCTCAAACCAATCGTCTTTCGAAGGACTGGCAGAAAAGACATTGTTACCCGTCACCTTTGCCGGGTACTCGTCAAATTTACCGTCTTTTGCTGCCGATTGAAACGCATCTCCACCCGGATTGTATCCCTGTGGAACCTGCAAATGCTGTCCCGGTAAATAATAAAAATCATTACCCGCAGAAAAGGAAACGTCGGTATTGTCGTCTGCCCCTAAATCACGAACGTTGGCCGGCTTCTGGTCGGATCCGTACGAACGCGCCACGTGGTTAGGTACAAAATCGATGAGCACCTGCATGTCCGCTTGATGTGTACGCGCGATAAGTTGTTCAAATTCATGCATGCGATTGGGTACGTCTACTGCAAAATCGGGATTTACATCGTAGTAATCCTTGATCGCATACGGTGATCCTGCACGTCCTTTCACGACATCCGGATCGTCGACCGCAATGCCATGAGCACTGTAGTCTGTCATAGTAGCATGTTCAAGCACACCGGTATACCACATATGTGTAATGCCCAGATCTTTTAATTCAACAAGTGCTTTATTGGTGTAATCGTGAAACTTACCTACGCCATTCTCTTCGATAACGCCATAATAAGCATTCGTGGTGTTTTTGTTCCCAAAGTGCCGAACCAGCGATTGATAGATCACTAACTTATTATCCGGAGTCGGTTCGTTCAGCGTATTTTCTTTATTCAGCAGCGCTAAGTTATTCATATGCGAAGAAGCACAGGAAGATCCCATTATTATAGCCAGAAGCATCGGCAAGCACCTAGTGGGGTATCCAGTATATTTCATTTAATTATCGATGTATAGACGATCAGATTAGGTATCGTGTCTGATCCTTCATTAGGACAATACAATTCTTTTTTTGTTTAATCTCTTTCTTTGAAAGGTGAAAGTGGTCACCAAAAATAGGCAGCCACTTTCCTGAACCTTTAGGCATTTGCCACCATCGGTTGCGACACATCCAATTTGCTTTCCGCATGGATGGTATGCAGCGTATCCGCAAGAACGACTTGAACAGCTTGTTGGCCAGCATTCGTCAGGCGTACGCCTTCCCTGTTTACCGTGATTTGCAAATCGGCTCCGCGGAAATTGATTCGGAAGCTATAGCTGTTCCATTGTTTAGGCAGAATTGGCTGAAAATGCAATTTACCGTCTCGCACGCGCATTCCCGCAAATCCCTCTACGATCGTCATCCAGGTACCTGCCATGGAGGTGATATGCAATCCGTCTTCCGTATCATTATTATAATCATCCAAATCCAATCTAGACGTGCGCAGGTAGAATTCGTACGCTTTATCTTCTTTACCCAACTTGGCAGCAATGATGGCATGTACACAAGGGGATAGCGAGCTTTCATGTACCGTCATGGGTTCGTAGAAGTCGTAATTTCTACGAATGGTATCCAGATCGTATTGATCTTCCAAAAAGTACAACCCTTGCAATACATCTGCTTGCTTGATAAAGCAGGAGCGCAGAATGCGATCCCAACTCCACTTTTGGTTCAATGGCCGCTCGGAAGCAGGCAAGTCGCTAACTGGAATTAACTCCTTATCCAGAAAACCATCTTGCTGCAAGTACACGCCGCCTTCCGCATCTTCCGGATAGTACATGTTGGCCACGATATGCTGCCACTTTTCTTTTTCCGCTGGTACAAATGAGGCGCCCTCTAAAATACGCTGTAGACGCTCGGGATGGGTGGACGCTAACTCCCCTATGACATCAGCGGTATACTGCAAACACCAAGCAGCTATGCGGTTGGTGTACCAGTTATTATTGACGTTGTTTTCGTACTCATTCGGGCCAGTGACGCCCAGCATAACATACTGTTGCTTAGCACCGCTCCAGTTCACGCGCTGTGCCCAGAAACGTGCAATACCCATCAAAACCTCGAGACCGTATTCTTGCAAGTAACTATCATCACCTGTATAGCGTACATAATTGTAAATAGCAAAAGCAATGGCTCCGTTACGGTGAATTTCTTCAAACGTAATCTCCCACTCATTATGACATTCTTCCCCATTGATCGTAACCATAGGGTATAATGCAGCACCGTCTTTAAAACCTAACTTAGCTGCATTTTCAATTGCTTTCTCCAGATGCTTATAGCGATAAATCAAGAGGTTTCTGGCGATCTCCGGCTTGGTTGTAGCCATATAGAATGGCAAGCAATAGGCTTCGGTATCCCAATAGGTAACGCCACCATACTTCTCGCCGGTAAAGCCTTTCGGCCCAATGTTCAGCCTGTCATCTTCGCCGGTATAAGTTTGATAGAGCTGGAAGATATTGAAGCGAATCGCTTGCTGTGCGGCGATGTCGCCCTCAATTTGTATATCGCTGTCTCGCCAGATTTTTGCCCAGCCTGCTTCCTGATCCTGCAATAGCTTTTCAAAGCCATCGCCACTCACGGTTTTTAATAAGGCTTGTGCATTGGCTTCCAAATCGGATACGGGATGGTTTTCACTGGTCAGAATAACCACATATTTGTAAAGAATAGCCGTTTCGCCTTCCTGTAAATCGAACGAAAATTGCTGTGCGACATATTTATCCCTATCGATTACCTCTGATACGTCTACCGGATTCTCATGGGCGATGACCCGCTGTGCCACCCGGCTATGTACATCGAATCCCGTTTTCTTGGTACGCAGTTGCAGACTAAGCTGTCCGTGATCCGTGGAACGCTTAACTTCTTCCCAAAACTTCTCGTCATAGTTAGAATCCCGATTGCTGACATCACCATCCAATCCGGTTTCTAACACTATACTGGCCTGGCCTTTTAATATCTTAACCTCATAAGATAACGCGGCCGATTGCGACTCTGCTACACTGTATATTCTTTGGGAAGTGATGGACAAAGCAGTTTGATCTGGCATCACCAACTCCACGTAGCGATGTAGGACGCCCGCTCTCATATCCAGCCGCCTTTCGAAATGTGTGACTTCTACCTGAGCCAAGTCGACCAACGTGCCATTCACCGTGAGGTGTAGACCAATCCAATTGGTGGAGTTGATTACCTTCGCAAAATATTCAGGATACCCATTTTTCCACCAACCTACGCGGGTTTTGTCTGGATAATATACGCCAGCCACATAACTGCCCGGGAGTGTCTTGCCCGAATAATCTTCCTCAAAATTTGCGCGTTGTCCCATCCGACCATTTCCGATGGAAAAAATGCTTTCAGAAATCTCATTGTATTCTGGTCTGAACTGATCTTCTATAATCTGCCAGGGATATTTAACTATATAATCTTTCATCTATGTGTTATCTTTCTTTAGACATTTATTAAGGTAAGTAAACCGCTTTTATAGGCGGTCGTACCCTTTTTTGTCCTCGGTTACTTTAATAATCTGCTCAAATTTGGAACCAGTACATTGGCCTCCGGCAAGGCGCCTTCTTCACCGATACCAACCACGGCCATGCCACCCGCTACAGCAGCGGCAACGCCAGCTTCGGCATCTTCAAAGACCAAGCAATCGCCTGATGAGAACCCCAATTTCCGTGCTGCACAAAGAAACACCTCTGGGTTGGGCTTGGAGAGCGTTACTTCATTGCCATCCACAATGGCGTCGAAAAACCGCGCGATGCCTGTTTTTTCTAAGATAAGTGGCGCATTCTTGCTAGCAGACCCCAAGGAGATCTTCTTTCCCGCAGCACTGGCTTGTTCCAAAAATTCCAGCACGCCAGGTAGTAGGTCGGAGGCCGTCATCTTCGCGACCATCTCCAGATACCAATCGTTCTTTTGCTGCGCAAGTGCCAACTTTTCGGCTTCGGTTTTGCTGACCTCACCCCAATGGAGTATTTTCTCCAGCGATTCTACTCTACTTACTCCCTTTAGTTGTTCATTCTGTGCTTCTGTAAAATCAAAGCCCAGCTGGTTCGCTAACCGTTTCCATGCGGCATAATGAAATACCGCGGTATCTACCAATACGCCATCCAAGTCAAAAATATAGGCTGGTCGATTTAATATCGAGGTTGTTCCTAATGTCATTTTGTTTGCTCTCTTTGTTGTGTTTTTTATTGCTGTAAGTGTAATCTATCGTAGCTCTAACGTGATGGCTGTAAAACCTGGCACAGTAACCTGATCTTTGATATCCACCTCATTTCCTGCTACCACATCCAAACCTGATGTATACTTTTGTACGCGCTCCGCAAAGCGTTCGGTTTTGATCGTCTTCTCGCCTTCGTTCGTATTCATGATGACCATGATTGTTTTTTGATCATCATAACGGAAGTATACGTAGATGCCATCTTCTGGCACAAACTGCATCAACTTTCCGGTTTGAAGCACGGCATTATCTTTACGGTATGTTGCGAGCTTTTTCACGTGGTCAAATACTTCATTCTCGACATCATTTCGACCTTCGCTGCGGAACTTATTTTGTTTGTCGCCAGCCCAGCCTCCCGGAAAATCTTCGCGCACTTTGCCATCAGGATCAGCAAAATTTTTCATCGCAATCTCTGCGCCGTAATACAATTGCGGAATCCCACGTGTGGTCAATAGCCAGGTCAATCCCGATTTGTATTTGTTAATATCTTCGCCTACAATCGACAGAAAGCGACTAACATCATGGTTATCTAGGAAAACCACATTACGTGTCGGATCTTTATAAACATAATCATTGGCTAGGGTACTATAAAGGGCATTCACGCCTTCCGTCCAACCAAAAGGTTCTGTAAAGGTTTTATTAATCGCATGGTAGGTCTGAAAATCCGTCACCGCCTGTAAATGCGTGTCAAAATGTTGATTGACGGTGCTACCTTCGGTAAACACAGCTTGATTGGCAATACCGTGCACCCAAGTTTCGCCAAAGTAGGTCATGCTCGGGTACTCTGCCGTGATATCTTGTGCCCATTTGGCCATATAATCAGCATCGTTGTACGCATAGGTATCTAAACGAAATCCGTCGACGCCAGCATACTCAATCCACCAAATATGGCTTTGAGTAATGTAGTTTTGCATGAATTCAGTTCGCTGATTTAAGTCGGGCATAGACGGTACAAACCAGCCATCCGTCATCTTGCGTTTATCTGATTGGGCCGCATAGGGATCAAACAATACTTGATCTTTGTAGGTGGTATTGGTGTATTCGTCCCAGTTATTTAGCCAATCCTTGTAGGGTTGCTCTTTCACTGTCCAATGCTCAGCGCCTACATGATTGTGTACCAAATCCTGGATGAGCTTCATATCTCTCTTATGCAACTCATCTGCTAATTTGCGGTACAAATCGTTGGTTCCTAGCCGGGGATCAATCTGATAAAATTCGGTAGCGGCATAGCCATGATAGGAGGCTTTCTCCATGTCATTGGTCAATACGGGATTTAACCAAACGGCGGTCACGCCCATATCTTTTAAGTAATCCAACTGATTGATCACGCCTTGTATATCTCCGCCGTGGCGGTAGTAAAGCGAATCACGATTCATTGCTGTCTCCCGAGCGCTTTTAACCACATCGTTGGATGGATCGCCGTTCGCGAAACGATCAGGCATAATTAAATAAATAAAATCTTCATTGGTTACGCCTTGCGCTTTCTTCTGCTTCACATCACGCGCTGCTAAGGTATAAGGCATGACGATGTCTGACTTCCCTTGCTCAGAAAAAACAATATTGAATTCGCCTGCTTTTGTTTTAGGATCGATTTTCAGATCAAGAAACAAGTAGTTTGAATTATCCACACGGTGCACCTTCTCCAGCTCCACCCCTTTGTGGTTGATTTTGGGAGTACGGTTACCCAGATCTTTATGGAAGACCATCAACTGTACCGTGGGATTGTTCATACCTATCCACCAACTGAGCGGCGCAATGCGTGGTGCATCAGACGCTAGCATTTCCTGGGCATGTGTCAGGTTTGCGCCGGATAAAACAAGCGCTGCTACGGCAAAAATTTTCGTTAACTTCATATGGATTTCATTTGTTTTTAAATGGCCATTCGGAATACTTATGAGTAATTAACTGTGTTTCACGAATATGCGCATTTCCTGTATTCGTTCTATCGCTTTAAAAAACGTTGTCCTAGCCTAACGAGGCTAGGACAACGTGCTGAAATTTCTATTGTGCTTCCAGCGTATACGTATAATAGCCGGCGTTGCTCAAATCCAACGTGACTAAGTACCTTCCAGCATTAGTGACTCGCAGGTTGCCTCCGTCATAGCTTAGTACGCCATTACGTGGTCCTGCTCCTAAGCCGATAGCCCAAGCTTTGTTTGCCCGGAATTTGAACTCGCCGGGAGTCATGTTTAACGTCGCAGTCCATACACGATTCGTAGCATCGTAGGTCATGGCGACATCGTTACTATCGTCCCATCCGCCAGCGGCCTCACCTATAATGCCCCAAGTCATTGGAGTCGCAGACCATGTCAACGCTTCCGTATCAGCTTTCAACAGATAATAACCCGCCGCAGGCGCTTCCAGATTATCCGCATTCCCCGCCGAACTCAATTTTCCTGCGCCTCCAGTACCGTAGTTTGTGCCATCCCAGTTAGCCTGGCTGGAAAATTTGAAAGCCAGATTGCCAGCTGTGAAATTGGCATAACCCTCATATTTTGTATCCCCTTCGATAGAACCTAATCGGTAATCCATGCTATGCGCCCAACCATTCAATGCTCCTGCGATATATAGTGACGGCAACATAACCACATCAGCATATGGTGTAGCCTTCAAATCCACTACATTGGAATACTGTATGTTATTAGGTGCCAAAATCACGACCAATCTCGCCACCAATTCAACCGGCTCTTCCGGTGTGGCTTTAACTTCCAACAGCGCCGCGTTAAGTTGAGCGACAGTCATCGCAGCATGGGTATTTTCCGTATCCAATATCAGAATCGGATCTCTACCTCGAAAACCGCGAGCCTTGGTATCTATTTGAATGGCGTAACGCAAAATATTGGTACTAACGCTATTGTTTGACCAAGTTACCTCTACCGGTGACCAGTTAAAGGTAAATGCAGTATCAGCAGCATTAGATTGCAGTAACACCAGCGAATCTTGAGATATGGTCAGTGTAGGCACTTCACTGGAGCTTACACTCACCAATTGGGCTTCTTTTTCGCAGGCACTTAGTGCGAAAATACCCAGAAGGCCTAGGGCTATATGATAAATGAATTTCATGTTCGTTTATTCAAAAAATGTCAAAATCTGTGGATTAATATCCTGGGTTTTGTGTCAGGTTTGGATTAGCAATCACGTCGGAAGCAGGCAGCGGGTAGATGCTACGGAAATCTGGCACGGATGTGCCGGATGTGGTACCGCCTTTGAATGGCCATACGTAGGTACTGCCTGTATAACGACCGAAGCGGATCAAATCTGTACGGCGATAGCCTTCCCAATAAAATTCGCGTGCGCGTTCATCTAGAATGAAATCTAAACTGATACTGCTGACGTTTCCAGATGTATTGCCATAGGCACGGCTGCGCACGGTGTTTACATAATTCACTGCCTCTCCCATACTTCCACCGCCACCGCGTAGCACGGCTTCGGCATAGATCAGATAAGCATCTGCCAGACGCATTAACGGAAAATCTATAGACACCTGCGTGCCATCATTGGATGGTGCGACTTGGTTATTACGATCAATGTTTTTAAATTTTGTTACCGCAAGACCTTGTACAAATACCGCAGGATCCGTAATGTTCGGATTTTCGCCAAAGAACATCGCGCGACGATCCGTTTGTCCGCTAGGATCAGTAAATTTAGCGGGTAGCGTGCGACGGCTACGATTACCACCCCAGCCACCATTAGGAATACCTAATGCGGCCATATTCATACCTGACCCACTGGAAGAATTGACTAAGAAAGTTGTCCCACCAAAGTTTTGAGTTCTGATCGCATCATAGTTAATCGATAGAATGACTTCATCCTGTCCAATGTTATTATCGGCCAAGAATAGGTGCGCATAGTTTGCTTTCAAAGTATAAGCCGAGTTGATCACCCGAGAAGCATAACTCAACGCATCGCTGTAACGGCCAGTGCCGGTGTATACTTCGGCATTGAGGTACAGTTTGGAAAGCAACATCCATGCTGCCGCTTGATCCGCACGACCGTACTCATTCTGGCGAGGTGCCACCAATTGCTCCTGTACAGCTAACAATTCTGATTCTACATAGTTGAATAGTTCTGCACGAGTGATCTGTGTCGGTGGCGTCTTGCCAATGGTGTTCTCTTCAGTAACAAAAGGTGGGTTGCCAAATAAGTCCATCATCACCCAATACTGGAATGCTCGAAGGAATCTTGCTTCCGCCCGGAAATTGCGTACGTTTTCGGCATCTTCACCTACGATACCTCGTGCAGCCAAATTTTCATCCGAACTCTCCCGGATAAAATCGTTGGCTACTGTAATCTGGTACATAGAGCGGGCATACATACCTAAAACCACCACGTTATTAGACGACCAGGTCTGACTGTTGATTTCAGATATACCAGGATCCTGTACCCAAGCGCAAATGGCATTGTCAGAAGCGACCTCCTGTAAGTTAAAGTACAAGCGGAGAAAGTCAGAAGCACCGGCATCAATACCAGCGATATCTCCATCGCCGGAAATACCTCTACCGCCAGACATAGCCATACTGCCGTAGACTTTGGCCAACGATTGTTTGTAGCCTTCTACCGACTGGTACACTACGTCGGAAGTGACGTCATTGAGCGGTACTAAATCCAATTTATCGTGGCAGGCAGATGCACTGAATAGGATCGATGCGGCTAGTATATATTTTAGAAAATTGCGTTTCATAATGTTGTCTTTTATTACTGATTACAAATCAAGGTTTATACCCAATACGAACGTACGTGGACGTGGATACAAGTTATTATCAATACCATCTTGTATTTCCGGGTCAATTCCACGATAACCACTTAGTACAAATACGTTTTGCACGTTACCCGACACGCGGATATTTTTGCCTTGGCCTAATGCATCTTGGAAATTATAGCCTACTGAGATATTATCCATACGGAGGAATGATCCATCGTGCAGGTAAAAATTACTCAAAGCCCGGTTATTGATAAAGTTCGTATTGGTCAATGAACTTGGTGCGTTATTGATGATGCCAATTGGACTCAGCACGTTGTTCCGGACAGATAGATTAGAACTGATGTTATCATACACATGTTGGCCAAGATTTGCGCGCAATACGGTGCTAAATGTCCAATTTTTATAATCAATCCCCGTGGAGAACCCCAGTAAATAGCGTGGAAGTGGAGAGCCAAACAGACTGCGGTCTGCATCATTGCCTACACCGTCCCCATTCAAATCCGCATATACTCCTTCTAACGGACGACCATCTGGACCATAAATCTGCTGCTGTAGGCGGTAGGTAAACGGGCTATATCCTACCACATGTGCCTGTACATTCTGGCCCGTACCACCCGTAATACCGCCTACTTCTACGAAGTAGTTAGGATCGTCAACCGCAGTCAGATTAGTTACTTTATTGGTATTATACGTAAAATTGAAATTCACATTCCAGCTGAAATCTTCACGGCGTATCGGGATGGCATTTAGATTAAATTCTACGCCGGTATTTTCCATATTACCCACATTTGTCAATAAACGGTTGCTAAAGTTGGTACCAATTGGAATAGGAATGGTACTTAATAAGTCACGCGTGCGCTTACGATATACATCAATGCTACCGTCAATACGATCGCCTAGAATCCCAAAATCAACCCCGGCATTGTAGGTCGCCGTGCTTTCCCAACGAAGATCTGCATCATACGCTATAGGCGAATAGGTCCGGTAAAACTCATCGCCAAACTGATATTGGGCTTCGTTTACACTTAAGTAATAGTTAGGTAGGTACGAGTAATTCGCAATGCCATCCTGTTGCCCGGTAACTCCGTAACTCAAACGTAGATTCAACTTAGATAGTGTAGTTACCTCCTCTAGGAAGGATTCTCGGTTGATTCTCCAGGTAACGCCCGCCGAAGGGAAGACACCCCAGCGATTTTCCGGACTATAGCGAGATGATCCATCCGTACGCAACGTACCAGATATAATATATTTCTCGTTAGCTGTATAAGTGGCACGCCCAAAATAAGAGATTAATCGATTCTGTTGAATATCTCTTGGAAATACTGGCTCCGTCAATACCGATCCATCCGCCCGTAGGCTTGGATAATTTCTATTTAACGTTTTATAATCATAGTAGCCATAACCTGCCGTAGCGTCCAAATGACCGTTTATAGCAGAGAAGTTCTTATTATAATTTAAATAAAACTCGCCTACTAAATTAGTATAATCGTTCATATAGCGCGTTTGCAATCCTTGCGTAGTGTTATTTAGTGCCGCAAAATCTGGCACAAATACATCACCCTGACCACGAGAAATATCATAGCCTAGATTTAAATTTGCTCTCAATCCCGGAATAAATGGCGTGGAATAATCCAGCTGTATATTACCAAAGCTACGTGCTACTTTCGAGTCATCGTCCTTCAGATCTATCATGGCCAAAGGATTACGAGGAGCTAACGGATGGGGTACATCACCTTGCATATATTCAAAGTAGTTTCCATAGGCATTCTCTTGATAGACTGGTTGCGTAGGATCAAATACAATGGCGGAACCGATCGCATCGTCGTTGGCAAACATAGAGTTCTGTAGAGATCCTTTCAGATTTAAATCTACCTTTAAACTGTTATTAAAAAATTTTGGCGTCACGGAAAGACTCGCACTGGTGCGATCCATTACATCCCTTTTTAGTACACCTTGTTGATTTAAATATCCTACAGAAGCACGGTAAGGAAGGCCTTTGTATGCTCCGGCAATACTGACGTTGTTGTCTGTAGTAAAAGCCGTACGGAAAATTTCGCGTTGCCAATCGGTGTTCGCCTCGCCAAGGCGTGCGATCTGCGCAGCGGTGCCGTAGGTGTTCACATAAGAACGTAGACTGTCTGCCGACATTACATCATAGTACTTATCTATAGTAGAAAAAGAATTTACCGTGCTAAAGTTAATTCGAGGCGCGCCGCTAGCTCCTTTTTTGGTGGTAATCAATACAACACCGTTTGAAGCACGAGAACCGTAGATCGCAGTGGCATTCGCATCTTTCAATACCGTGAATGACTCGATATCATTTGGATTAATAAGTGACATGGGGCTGGCTGTACCGGCCACCGTAGTGGGGCTAAATGGCACTCCATCAATCACGTACAACGGATCATTACTCGCATTTAACGAAGCTCCGGCGCGGATACGTACCGTGCTTCCTGAGCCTGGGCGACCACCCGATGAGGTAATCTGTACACCCGCGGCTTTACCTTGGATCAATTGCTCCGGAGTGGTAATCACCCCTGTTTGGAAATCCTTGGATCCTATCGCTGTGATAGATCCGGTCAATTGGTCTCTTCTTTGTGTACCATATCCAATCACCACTACTTCCTCCAGATCACTGGACGATTCGTTTAATTGAAAATTTAAGGTGTTTGCACCTGCTGCAATAGCCGTGGCCTGCGATGCGGTTTCGAAGCCTACGATTTCTGCGGTAATGGTACGGTTACCGACCGGGATGCCGCTTATCGTGTAAGCGCCGGTTGCATCTGTAGACGCGGCAATCTGAGATCCTAGCACGCGAACGGTAGCGCCTTGCACAGCTTCCCCACTCCGCGTTGTGACGCGACCAGATAAATTACTGGTTTGGGCATAAGCTGACGCAAACAGCACCATAAACAAGCTGAAGCTCATTACTGAACGTAAGGTAAATTTGCTCATCATAGTATTACTGTGGTTTATAGTTGTTTTTTATTGTATGTGTTTTTCGATCGATAGCAGCGTATGACAGATTAAAACAATCTGACCAAAAAAATTAAAATAACCGACAACGGACCATAGTCTGTAGGGATATCCCAATTTGCATTCTTACGTATTTTCTGGTTACTATTTATAATTGTGGCCTCAGACCTATCATCAAAATGAGATCGTTCCCGGGAACGTTCCCAAAACTATGCTAAGGTAGTACAAAAAACAAATTTCACAAAGTTTGTGTAAAAATATTTTAAGTTTTACGACTGGAATTTTGGAATATCAACTCAGAGTCTAAGAAAACGAGCTCGCGTATGCCATCAGGCTTTCTGCCGCACAGGATATCAAATAGTTGTGTTGTTGCTTGTATACCCATTTCGTATGCCGGTTGCTTCACAACACTGAGGGAAGGTTGAAGCATATCGGCAATATCCAAACAAGAGAAGCAAATTAGCTTGAGATCATTGGGTATCGTCAGTCGAAGTTCTTTAGCGACCCGAATAGTACTCATCGCCAATCGCTCTACTGACGCAAATATGGCATCCGGATGTTGTTCTTCTATCAGCCTTTTAATGTCTGAGAAGTTAACATGAACCTCATTGGAAGTATCTAATATAAGTCGCTCATCTACAGACAATTTAGCTTCTTGAAGCGCTTTTTTGTATCCTTCCATACGTATTTTTCCGATAGATACATCTTTATTAACGGCTAGGTAGGCAATACGTTGGGATCCATTAGAAATCAGATGTTTAGTTGCCTTATAACTGGAGTCAAAATCATTTCCGGTGATGCATGCTGTAGGTACATCCTCATAATAGCGATCAAAAAATACAAGTGGAACTTTATTGTTTTCCAAGAGCTTGAGGTATTCGTGATTACTCCCCTCACCAGAGCCAGACATAATCACGCCATCAACACGTCCGTTCACCAATGTGCGGATGATATCGGCCTCTTTTTCCGCGCTATGGTCTGTCACGTAAATCAAGACATGGTAGCCATTACTACGAGCTACCCATTCAATTCCTTTAATCGCTTGCGAGAAAAACTTGTTACCAAATTCTGGAATAATGATCGCAATGGTATGGCTCTTATTACCTCGCAAGTTACTAGCGTATAGATTTGGAGAAAAACCCAATTCAGTAGCCTTTTGAAGTATCCTCTCCCGCGTCTTTGGATTGATATCGTCACTATCGCGAAACGCACGGGAAACCGTGGATTTGGATAGTCCCAGTGCCGCAGCTAATTCTACTATTGTTATGTTGTTTGCCATTTCAATTGATTACGCAAACTTAATTAAAAAAGGAATCACTTGACTTGTACAAAACGCAGTTCAAACTATTTATCAAACCATCCCCCCTATAACCAAAAGGATCAGGCTAACGCCTAATCCTTTACATACTATTGTAAGTTGAAATTTGCCGAAAAGCACTCGTAATTCAGCAGCCATATTATCTAAGGAGCTGGGTAAAGTGCATTGATTCCGGCGTAATCACCAGAAGATAAAGCATTGCGCTGCCTATTGAATGTAGATCCGTCTAAACGTGTCATAACAGGACTTTGAGGATCAATGGCAAAGTTGAACGACGAATACATCATTATTGATCCAAAATCAAAGGGTCCATGCCCATCGTAGCCCGGGTATATGTTGAAATTATTATGCGACCCTTCCCTTGCCCGCTCCGTCATAACGATGAGAAACTGATCTCGATCCGGTCGGCATTGTTCATGACGCATACCCATGGAATGCATGATTTCATGAGCAATAATTCCAGGAGATTGAATATTGACAACCCTCACCGTATTTACTCGATTACGTCTCCATCCCAACGGGGAGCTATTAGTTGTCTCTGAGTATACAAAATTAATATATTCTGGCTGAGTGGTTCTTTCGATAAATTGTACATGCGTTTGAGCCTGAATCATATTGATCGCCCGATGTATGTTATTTATGTACAAATCGTGATTTGCTTGTGTTAAAGATCCCTGTTCTGGAAGGGTATAAAACAGCGTATTATTCGGCCATCTTGCACTTAGACTTTGAACAATGGTAGCTCTCTCGATCGTAGGAATACCATCATTTGCCAATCTCATCAGCATTCGGAATTGTTCCGGACTAATCGTTAAATCCTCTGCAAAATAATATTCACCTTTTATCTCATTGACTAAGGTTTCTCTACCGTTTATACGTAAACGATGTATGGTTGTATCGTTTCCTATTTTATAAGACTGATGATTTGCAATGCGATTTTCATCCTGAGAATTCAGGGAATGGAGATCCTGTTTGCAGGAAACAAGAAAACTTATTAATCCTATTGCAAAAATTAAATTTAAGTACTTCATAATGTATAATTTTAGGTTATAAATTTCTTTATCTACACAATATTACACATTTAATTAAATCAAAGAAAGTTGATTTTAAAATATAATCATAAATGATAAGCGCTGATTTATAAGGCTAAATCAAGAAATGTAATAGCTTTAAACTAAATCTATTAAGCACATAAATAATTTCCAAAATTTAATGAAAGTTGATCGATAGAATTGAAGATCGAATAAGCCTACACTCAGTCACAAAAAGGGTGTCCTTCTAATCAGCCGTCTCTAGAACAATAACATGATTAAGCTCATCAACATCGGATTTTGAAGAAATTATGGCATTGCCCTCGCTTATTTTCACTTTTATAGCTGTACCGTCTGCCAATGAATACGCTTTTTTAATTTTCTTATACGGAAACTTATTCAAGGTGATGTCATTACCATCATTATTAAATACGTGGACATAGACCTTATTGCCTTTCTGGGTTAGGCAACCCCAAGATTGAGGGGCGATATAGCCAGCAGATGTTCCATACACACTTTCACCATAGGTTTCCAACCAAGAGCCCACTGAATCCAATCGTTCTTTAAACTCAGACTGAATTTCACCATTCGGCATAGGACCAATATTTAACAAAAGGTTGGAGCCTAGACCAGCAGCTTTCACCAAATATTCTATCAATTGCTTTGGCGACTTATAAGTGGTATCACTTAAGTTAAAACCCCAAGAACCATTAATTGTCTCGCAGGCTTCGATAGGCAAATGGTCTGATGCCTGTTGAAAGCTTAGACCCGACTTATTCTCTCCTGGAAGATCACGCTCAAACATCTGAAAATCTTCACCGGGCAAAGGGCTCAAGTGATGATTATTTCCGATCAGACACTGTGGCTGTAACTGATGGATCAATCCATAGATTTCCTCGTATTTCCAATCAATCTTGGATGTTCTGTCTTCTTGTCCTTCTGGTGCAGTTTGATCCCAATGACCATCAAACCAAACTCCCGCAATTTCTCCGTAGTTGGTTAGTAGTTCCGTTAACTGATTTTTCATAAACTGTAGGTAACTCGCATAGTCACCCTT
The DNA here is from genome assembly GCF_023554555.1 of Sphingobacterium sp. lm-10. Lineage (NCBI taxonomy): Bacteria > Pseudomonadati > Bacteroidota > Sphingobacteriia > Sphingobacteriales > Sphingobacteriaceae > Sphingobacterium > Sphingobacterium sp. lm-10. Next base: position 2,310 of record NZ_JAMJWC010000003.1, on the reverse strand, counting down.
ACCTGTTCTACCGCTATGCTGCCCAGTTCTTCCGGTTTCGTATGGATAATCTTCTCTCCTCCAATCCAACAACGAATAATAAAGGAACAATTTCATGTCTTGCTTCCGGCATTCATCAGCGACCAATTTTACGATATCCTTTTTATACTGCGTGTTCATAATGTTGAAATCAGAATACTTTGTATCCCAAAGACTGAACCCGTCATGATGTCTCGTGATCAAGGTGATATATTTCATACCTCCTTTTTTAGCCGCAGTTACCCACTCTTCGGCATTAAATTCAGTTGGATTGAAGAAGCGTTCCAATAATGTGTAATTTTTTACGTTAATCTTACGATCATTCATCACCCACTCACCGCTACCCGGAATACTAAAAGGCCCCCAATGTATAAAAAGACCAAACTTTGCATCAGAAAACCACTTCCTAGCTTCCAAATTGGAAGGGGAAGGTGTATAGGATTGTGAAAATGAATATTGCCCTAGAAGAATGAATAAGAAGAAGAAGAGAGGTCTTAAAAACATAACGGTTAGTTTCGGTTAACAACTATTTTTACCTAAAGTAAAGAAATAAAGTCGGTTGTCCTATTTTTTGAATTTGCAAATTCAAAAAACAGGAACGATAGCGATAGCAATTATCGCACTAATTTTTTATAATTTCCTCCGCCAAATCGTCCTTATATTTTACGATACATGCTTTCAGATCTTGTTTTAGCGATTTGACAAGTTTGCTATCTTTGAATTCTTCGTAAATATTATTCAATTCCTGCGGATCATCTACTAAGTTATAAAGTTCCCAAAAATTCTCATTGCTATAGAAGCGCACGAGTTTGTACTTCGGAGTTCTAATTCCAAAATGAGGCATTACACGATGTGGTTCGGGGTATTCATAATAATGATAATAGATCTTGTCTCGCCAACGCAGTATTTTATTCTTCAATAGCGTAGCGAAAGATTTTCCCTGAATCTCGGCAGGTATTTTAACTTCTGCTATATCCAACAAAGTAGGAGCCCAATCGATGTTTAACATGGATTGCTCAATCACCGTGCCCCCTGTAATAACACTAGGATAACGGATCAAAAATGGCGTTCGCAAAGATTCCTCATAAATAAAGCGTTTGTCAAACCATCCATGTTCTCCTAAATAAAATCCCTGATCAGACCCGTAGATCACAATTGTATTTTCGGCCAGACCATTGTCTTCTAAGAACTTGAATATCTTTCCTATATTTCGATCCAATGCATTCGCTGTTGCGAAGTAATCTCGCATATAACGCTGGAACTTCCATTCCGCCAATGCCTTTCCGGTAAGTTGCCGTTCGTTGAATTCTTTACTGATACGGTCACCATAATACGCTTTATAGGCAGCACGCTGTTCTTGATCTAATCTGCTGTACAAGAAATCGGTCTCATAATCCACGTTTACTTTTAGATCAAAGCGCAACTGCATCGTTTCTGCTATGCTCATATCCTGATGAGCAGCGGCTCTGCGATTTTCGTAAGTATCATAAAAACTTGACGGAATAGGAAAATCAACATCATCGTATGAACCTAAATCTTCCAGTGCCGGCAACCATTCCCGATGTGTAGCTTTCTCACCGATCATCAGTAAAAATGGCTTATCCTGATCTCTATTAGTTATCCAATCGGTAGAGAGATCGGTGATAATATCGGTAACATAGCCTTTGTAAGCTACCGTATCATTATTTTGAGTGATAAAATCCGGATTGAAATAATGTCCTTGATTAGGTAGCACTTTCCAGTAATTAAAGGCATCATGCGGTAATGTTTCCAAATGCCATTTTCCGATCCAAGCGGTTTGGTACCCTGCTTCTGTTAATGTTCTCGAAAAAACGAATTGATTAATATCAAATTGTTTATCATTGGAAATAAAGCCATTGACATGGCTGTATTTCCCTGTTAATAACGCCGCTCTACTTGGCCCGCAAATAGAATTGGTCACAAAAAAGTTCGTGAACAATGCTCCTTCTTCTGCAATGCGATCGATATTTGGTGTCTTTGCTAATGGATTACCATAAGCACCAATAGCTTTATTCGTATGATCATCGGATAGTATAAATATAATATTAGGCCTGTCCTTCTTTACTTTTTTAGTTAGCGACTGAGAAAAGGACATCAACACAGGAATGAAGACAAATAAGAGATGTAAAAAAACCAGTCTTAACATGTTGATTAAGATTTATCTTGATTAAAGATATGATAATCTTTATAAACAGTAATAGTAGAGGTAACAAAAAGTGTTTATACGCAAAAAAGCCCTTGCAATTTTGTTGCAAGGGCTTTAGTATAAAA